>JASKZW010000107.1 GCA_030147425.1 Tissierellales bacterium | reverse complement strand
CAGAAATTGAAGAAGCCTTAAAAGCTATAGATATAGACCCAAGAATAAGAGCAGAAAGATTAGATGTTGATGATTTTGTAAAAATAACTCAGATATTATTTAAGGAGGATTAAGATGCCTGATAATAAAGACTATAAGGATGGACATTCCGTAGATCTTGAAACTATTACAAAGTTAAAAGATGATCTACCTGGGGATGATGAAATGTATAAATTATCTAATATGTTTAAGGCCTTATCAGACCCGACTAGGTTAAGAATAATAAATACTCTTCATAAAAGCCCTTTATGTGTTCATGATATAGCTAATGTATTAGACATGAGTCAATCAAGTATATCGCATCATTTAAAAACTTTAAGGGACACTAGATTGGTTAAATTTCAAAGGCAAGGAAAGATGGTGATTTACTCTATAGACGATGATCATGTGGTTAAACTTTTTAATGCAGGAGTGGAACATGTGAAGCATCAATGATACCCTAGGGGGTATATAAAAAATTAGTTAGATATGATTAATCGAAAAAACCCTGGGTAATAAAGGCTATAAGATGAAAGATTCTTTTATATTAAAGGAGGAATTAAAATGGCTAAGGTAACAGTTTATAGTAGTAATACTTGTCCTTACTGTGTAAGAGCAAAAGAATATTTAACAGAGAATAATGTAGAATTTGAAGAAAAAAATATACAAACTGATGGAGAAGCTAGACAGGAATTAATGCAAATGGGACATATGGGAGTTCCAGTTATTTTAGTAGATGGGGAAGAAATAGTAGGTTTTGACAAACCTAAGATAGATGAAGCCTTAGGATTATAATATATTTTAAAAACTTTTTAAAATATATTATTTTATCTAGGAAAACATTTGACAAATATACCCTTAGGGGGTATAATGGATTTAAGATAAAATAAGGGAGGAAGATTAAATGGCAAAAGTAACAGTATACAGCAGTAACACATGTCCTTACTGTGTATCAGCTAAAGATTATTTAAATGAAAATGGGATAGAGTTTGAAGAAAAAAATATCCAAACAGATGCAACAGCTAGACAAGAATTAATGCAAATGGGACACATGGGAGTTCCAGTTATCCTAATTGATGACGAAGAAATCGTAGGTTTCGACAAACCAAGAATAGATAACGCTTTAGGATTATAATATCTTTAAGGTTATAATATAGATAATCAAGGGAAGAACGAAAGTTCTTCCCTTTTCTTATTTTATTTTAAGTTATTATAAATTTAATTATAAGCTTAATTTAATATTCATAAATAATATTTTAATTTAATAAACTATTATTTAAAACAGAAAAAGGTAGGGCTTAGCCTACCTTTTTAAAATCTATCTTTTAATTTATTTTTAACACTAGGCATTTAAAGCTTCAAGTAAAGCTTCAAGATCCAAACCGTGAACTATAGCAGCTTCTCCAATAGTTTCCATTTGGCTTGCAGGACATCCTACACATCCCATTCCAAAGCTCATAAGAGTCTCTATAACTTCCGGTCTTTCTTGGATTAAATCACCTATAACATGATCTTTTGTTATTTCCATCGATACTACCTCCTTAGTGTAATATAATCAATCTATAGTAATATACTAGCATATAAAGTCAGAATAATCCATACAAGATTATAAAATAAAGCTTAAAATTTACTTATAAATATCATAACATGTGTTATAATCTAAAATGTAGGGGTGATAAAATGGATGCAGAAAAACTTACACAATTAGTAGAAGACAAGAAATACTTGCAAATTAAAAAAGAAGTGTCAGAAATGAACGAAGTAGACGTAGCAGAATTACTAGATCCTATGGATGCACAGACTACCCTATTAGTATTTAGAATGCTACCTAAGGATTTGGCAGTAGAAGTCTTTTCACATTTCTCACGAGAGCAGCAACTAGGCATAATAGAATCTGTAACCGACGCCGAGGTGGAAAGTATAATAGAAGACTTATTCTTCGATGATATGATAGACCTAATCGAAGAAGTGCCGGCTAATGTGGTTAACAAGATTTTAAAGTATGCTAGGGAAGATGAGAGAAAGCTGGTCAATCAATTCTTAAACTATCCATCTGATTCAGCTGGTAGTTTAATGACTATTGAGTATGTGAAGCTAAAACGTGGCCAAACAGTAAAAGAAGCCCTAGACCACATAAAAGATGTTGGTTTAACCAGTGAAACCGTCTATACCTGTTATGTATTAGACGATAACAGAAAATTAGAAGGTTACGTCTCCTTGAGGAAGATAGTTACCTCGGAGGAAGATGTGCTCATAGATGATATAATGGAATGGGATATTATTAGTGTAAATACCCATGATGATCAGGAAGAAGTAGCATCTGTATTTAGTAGATACGGATTTGTTGCCTTGCCAGTAGTTGATAATGAAAATAGAATGATTGGTATTATAACTGTAGATGATATTATGGGAATCATAGAGCAAGAAGCGACAGAGGACTTTCAAATAATGGCGGGTACATCGCCTACGGAAGAAAGCTACTTAGATACTAGTGTATTTAAGTTGGTAAAAAATAGATTACCTTGGTTACTTATACTAATGATTTCGGGTACATTCACCCAGAGGATAATGGCTAGATATGAAGATGTTCTAGCAGCTCAGGTAACACTGTCTCTCTTCATTCCAATGTTGATGGATACAGGTGGTAATTCGGGAAGTCAATCTTCTACCCTTATAATTAGGGGACTAGCAGTAGGAGATATTAAAGTTACGGATGGACTTAAGGTTCTATGGAAGGAGTTTAGAATTTCCCTAGTAGTGGGAATTGTTCTATCTTTTGTTAACTTCTTAAGATTAACTTACTTAGAAGGAGTAGACCTACAAATAGCTATGACAGTTTCTATAACACTTATAGTTACGGTTGTAACTGCTAAGTTGGTAGGTGGAATTTTACCAATAATAGCACAAACTTTCAAAATGGATCCAGCTATTATGGCCGGTCCACTTATTACAACTGTGGTAGATGTTATGGCACTATTTGTATACTTTATGGTAGCTCAATCTCTACTAGGCATAGTATAATAACTTAATAAAAACATTAAAAAATTTAATATAAATACCTCCAAAGTGGCTAATAATTTAGGGAAAGAAAAATCCTTAATTTATTAAATTTTGGGGGTATTATTTTTTTCTATTATTAAAGTATGATTAGCTAATTTACTAGTTCCTAGTAAGAGTGGAAACTATTTGCTATTTTTTTATATATCAGAAAAACTAATTTATTTAATAGGTAAAAAAACAAGAATTTTTCATTGACAAGGGTCATACTACATAGTATAATAATATGTTAACTTGACAATGATTATCATAGGTGATATAATAACTTCTAGTAGTCTTAACTTTGTGTGCGAGAGCACTTATGGAAGGTGGTTACTTTATTGAGAAAAGATACTTTATTATTAATTCGAAAAGATATTGAAAGTTGTATTGGGAAGGAAGTAATACTGAGGGCAGACAAGGGCAGAAAGCGAATTGTTACTCGCAAAGGAGTTATAGAAGACACATACCCAAACTTATTCGTAGTAAGGATAAACAACGAATATGGTGGAACAAGAAGAGTATCTCATACTTATACAGATGTATTAACCGGAACAGTTGAGATAACCATTAGGACAGAGGCTGAAGAAAAAATATCATAAACTAGATAAACTGTATAATTTTAAAATTATACAGTTTTTTGTTTTAAGAAGTGAAAGTAACTTATGTTATAATTACTAAGAGGATGGGAGAAAAGAATAAGGAGTAGGATGATGGAATCTATAAAAATTATCAGATCAGCTAAGATAAATTTAGGACTAGAAATAATAAATAAAAGAGAAGATGGATATCATAATATAGAAAGTATCATGCAGGAGATAGATCTATATGATGAGGTCTACCTTGAGAAAAGTGACCAATTTCAAATAACTAGTAATAATAAATATATTCCCCTTGGAGAGGATAATTTAGTTTACAAAGCCTATAGATTGCTGGCTGATAAATATAATAAGACTGATAAATTTAAAATACATATAGAAAAAAATATACCTGTTATGGCAGGTTTAGCCGGAGGTAGTGCTGATGGAGCAGCTGTTTTACTTGCTTTAAATGAGATGTGGCAGCTTGGATTAGACACTAGGGAGTTAGAAGATTTATCAAGTGAGCTTGGAGCAGACTTTCCTTTTTGTATAAGGGGAGGAACTTGTTTTGCTAGTAGGATAGGAGATAAGTTAAGAGATCTACCTAGCTTCTCAGGTGTAGATATTTTAATAATTAATCCTAAAATTCCTATAAGCACAGCTGAGGTTTACTCTAAGATAAGAATAGAAAATAAGAAGGTTAGTTTATCTAAATTAGAAGAGGCTATAGAGGATAGAGATTTAGAAAAATTAGGTCATGAGCTTTTTAATAGGATGGAGGAAGTGGTTTTTAAAAGTCATCCAGAAATTAAAAGTATAAAGGAAGAACTTTTACAACAAGGTGCTTTAGGTGCCTTAATGTCTGGTAGTGGTTCTTCAGTTTTTGGTATTTTTAAAGACCAGGCAAGCTTAAATAGAGCAAGGGATTATTTCCAATCTTATTATGAAGATTACATAATAATTGCTAGTAAAACAATATAAGCGGAGGTAAGCAGATGAGAGAAAGACCAATAGGAATTTTTGATTCAGGACTAGGCGGCCTAACAGTCCTAAAAGAAATAAAAAAACTTATGCCTGGAGAAGATTTAATTTACTTTGGAGATACAAAGAGAGTTCCTTATGGGCCAAGACCTAAGGAAGAGATAATAGATTTTTCATTAGAAATAGTAGACTTTTTGTTGAAGGAAGATATAAAAGCCTTGGTTATAGCCTGCAATACCATATCTTCTGTAGCATTAGAAGCGATAAGTTCTAAGACGGATTTAGAGGTTTTAGGAGTTATAAAGCCAGGGGTTGAATATGCACTATCAACTACAAATAAAAATAAGCTTGGACTTATAGGAACTAAGGGAACTGTTGAATCTAAATCTTATGAAATAGAAGGAAGAAAGCTTAAACCCGAACTTGTAATTTCCGCTACTGCCTGTCCAGAATTTGTAAAAATCGTGGAAACTTCAAATAAAAAGGGTATAGATGAGTTAATGGAAGAATATTTAAGTGTATATAAAGATGAAGATATAGATAGTTTAATTTTAGGATGTACACATTTCCCAGTTTTAAGAGATGATATAGAGTCCTACCTAGGAGAAGATATAAAACTAATAGATCCAGCCTTAGCAACAGCAGAAAAGTTAAAAAAACTTTTAGAAGAAAAGAATTTATTAAGTAAAAAATTAGTTGGAGAAGAGAAATACTTTGTAACAGCTAGAGGAGAAAACTTTAAAGCTATTGGGTCTAAAATTTTAAAAAGAGAGATAAAAAATTTAAAAGAGATAGAATTATAGATAAAATTTTCACAAGCATAAATAAAAGTTTAATTATCTGAAAATTAAGGGGAAATAAAAAGATTGACGAAAAGTTGGCAAAGGGTGCCGAAAATTAAGCGAGGGGGTAATTATGCAGGAATTATTTTTAAGGGAAAATATAAACTTCATACTAGATTACCTGGAAGAAGGAGTTCATATTATAGATAAACAAGGTTTAATAATATACTACAACTCCTTTGCCCAACAAATCGATGGTATAGATAGAGATAAGGTGCAGGGTCAGCATCTACTAGAAGTTTACCCATCTTTAACACAAAATAGCAGTACTTTATTAACAGTAATTAGAACGGGAGAACCTATCTATGATAATGAGCAAACATTTCTAAATTATAAGGGAGAAAAAATAACCACTATAAACTCCTCTATACCTATAAAAAGTAATGGAAGAATAGTAGGAGCAATGGAAATATCTAAGGATATAACTACTGTAAAACGTATGTCTGAGAAGATAGTAGACCTTCAGTCTAGACTTTATACTAATCCCTCTAAAAAGACCAAGGAAGCCAAGTATACAGCCAGGTTTACCTTTGATGATATTATAGGGAGAAATAAGGAAATGATTAGACTTCAGTCCCTTGGATTAAAGGCGGCAGAAACTGATGTATCCGTGATGATAGGCGGAGATACAGGAACAGGTAAGGAACTTTTTGTTCAATCTATTCATAATCATAGTGATAGAAGATACAAGCCTTTTATAGCACAAAACTGTGCAGCTCTTCCGGCAAATCTGCTAGAAGGAATTCTATTTGGTACTACAAAGGGTGGCTTTACAGGAGCTGAGGATAGACCGGGACTTTTTGAACTGGCAGATGGAGGAACTCTTTTTTTAGATGAGATAAATTCTATGCCTCTTGAGTTACAATCTAAACTACTTAGAGTCTTACAAGATGGTAGAATTAGAAGGGTTGGTGGCATTGATACTATAGATGTTGATGTTAGAATTATTTCAGCTATTAACGTAACTCCTAAGGAAGCTATAGAAGAAAAACAAATAAGAAGGGACCTTTTTTATAGGCTGAATGTAGTTTATCTAGAGATTCCTAGTTTAAAGGATAGAAAAGATGATATCCCTATCTTAGTTGAACATTTTATAGAGAAATTTAATGAAAGATTTAATAAAAGTGTTAAGGGTGTTAGTAGGGAAGTTATGGAGTTTTTTAAGAGCTATTCCTGGGATGGGAATGTTAGGGAGTTAGAACATCTTCTAGAAGGAATAGTTAGTATGATGGATAGGGATTTAATTGAGATGGAAGACCTACCAGTTAAGTTTCAGACCCTTAATAATAAAGAGACAGATCTATCATTAAACGGTATTTTAGAAAGAGAAGAAAAAAGATTAATTGAAGAGGCCTTAGAAGTTACAGATGGAAATATAACTCAGGCAGCAGAGAGACTAAAAATACCAAGACAGACCTTACAATATAGGATTAAAAAATTAAATATTTAACAAAGAATAGAAATCGGCGCCTAAAATTAGGCGCTTTTTTTCTTATTCTGCTTAAATATTCAGCTATTTTAAAATTATAAAAAAAGATAAAAAAACATTTAACAATCTTAAATGGCTTTAAATAGGCCTTTAGCTTAGTTTGGAAAAAAGATTTTCAATAAAAAATCAGACTTGGCACACTAGTTGCATTATATATGTGCACAGGAAGCTTACATAAGTTTTCAAAAATTAATCAAATGTTTAAATAAATATAGAGGAGGAGTTTTACATGAAAAAAGGCTGTCCATACGGTACGCATAGAGTTTTAGAACCAAAAGGTGTTCTACCTCAACCAGCGAACAAAATAGACAATGACATGGAAATATACGACAACGAAATACTTATAGATGTTAAAACATTAAACATCGACTCTGCATCATTCACTCAAATTAGTGAGCAAGCAGGCGGAGACGTTGAAGGTATAAAAGAAATAATGATGGGAATAGTTGATGAGAAAGGTAAACATCAAAACCCAGTTACAGGTTCAGGCGGAATGCTTATAGGAACTGTAGAAAAAATAGGACCTGCTTTAGAAGGAAAAACTGATCTAAAAGTAGGAGATAAAGTTGCAACTTTAGTATCATTATCTTTAACACCATTAAGAATAGATGAAATCTTAGACGTAAGAAAAGATAATGACCAAGTTGATATAAAAGGTAAAGCAATCTTATTTGAATCAGGAATATATGCTAAAATACCATCTGATATACCAGAAAACTTAGTATTATCAGCACTTGATATAGCAGGAGCACCAGCTCAAACTGCAAAATTAGTTAAACCAGGCGATACAGTAGTATTAATAGGTGGAACTGGTAAAGCAGGAATGTTCTCATTATATGAAGCTAAGAAAAGAGCAGGAGTTACTGGTAAGGTAATAACAGTAGATATTAATGATGAAGCTTTACAAAGAGTTATGGATGCAGGACTTGCAGACGTAGCAATAAACGCTAACGCTCAAGACGCTGTTGAAATGATGGAAAAAATAGGGGAAGTTACTAATGGAGAAATGGCAGACGTTGTTATTAACATAGTAAACGTTCCTAACACAGAAATGTCATCAATCCTAATAACTAAAGATGAAGGTACTGTATACTTCTTCAGTATGGCTACAAGCTTTACTAAAGCTGCTTTAGGAGCTGAAGGTGTAGGTAAAGACGTAGAAATGATAATCGGAAACGGTTATACAAAAGGACATGCTGAAATAACTTTAGAAATCTTAAGAGAGTCTAAAGAATTAAGAAGGATAACAGAAGAATTATACGCATAATAGTATAAAATTTTTCCAATGATAAATTCTTTATAAAATAAGGGGGATATTTAAAATGAGAAACTACAAAGATATTGAACTTTGGGCAGATGTTACAGAAGAAGAGTGGAATGACTGGCAATGGCAAGTAAGAAACAGAATCCAAGATGTTGAAACTTTAGGAAAAGTAATCAACTTAACTGAAAAAGAAAAAGAAGAAATAGGAGAAGTACTTGGAAAATTCAGAATGGGAATAACTCCATACTATGCATCACTTATGGATCCAGAAGATCCAAACTGTCCAGTAAGAATGCAAGCAGTTCCAACAATAATGGAAACTTTTGAATCAGAATCAGACTTAGAAGACCCTCTAGCTGAAGACGAAGATTCACCAGTACCAGGAATAACTCACAGATACCCAGATAGAGTTTTATTCTTAATAACTGACCAATGTTCTATGTATTGTAGACACTGTACAAGAAGAAGATTCGCAGGACAACAAGACGCAGGAGTACCAAGAAGCAGAATTGATGGAGCGTTAGAATACATCAGAAACACTCCAGAAGTAAGAGACGTTTTACTTTCAGGTGGAGACGCTTTATTAGTATCTGACGAATTATTAGAGTACATCATAAGCGAACTTAGAAAAATAGACCACGTTGAAATAGTAAGAATTGGATCAAGAACTCCAGTAGTTCTTCCACAAAGAATTACTCCAGAATTAGTGGAAATGTTATCAAAATACCACCCAATCTGGTTAAATACACACTTCAACCATCCAAAAGAAATAACAGAAACATCAGTTGAAGCATGTAGAAGATTAGCAGATGCAGGAGTACCTCTAGGTAACCAAACAGTATTATTAAGAGGAGTTAACGACTGTGTTAATATAATGAAAAACTTAGTTCACGAACTAGTTAAAGCAAGAGTTAGACCATACTACATCTACCAATGTGACCTTTCAATGGGAATTGAACACTTCAGAACAAAAGTTGCAAAAGGTATAGAAATAATAGAAGGTCTAAGAGGACATACATCAGGATATGCTGTTCCAACATTTGTTGTTGACGCTCCAGGTGGAGGAGGAAAAACTCCAGTTATGCCTCAATACGTAATCTCACAATCACCAACTAAGATTGCACTTAGAAACTACGAAGGAGTTATAACAACTTATATCGAACCACAAATCGTAGAAGAAGAGTGTCAATGTGAAGACTGTAAAGCAGAAAGAGAATACGGTGGAGTAGCAGAACTATTAACAGGACCAGAAGTAAAATTCATGGAACCTAAAGATTTAGCAAGAAAGAAAAGATAAGAAGTTTTTTCATGGAGGAGCCTAGCTCCTCCAAATAGATTAAAATCATAGGATAGACTAATTAGGATAGGAATTAGGATAGATTAAAATTAGGATAGGGCAATAATATTTAATAATACTCAATAAAATATTAAGTTAAGAATAGTAGATTAAAATTAGGATAGGCAAGCTTAAATTAAGATCGGATAGGATAGGAATTATATAGATTAATAGGATAGGATTAGATAGATTAAAATCTAAGGAAAAGGATGTAGGATAAAAATAGGGAAGGTTAGCTGGAGGAAGATACCGTGTTAATAGAATTCATTAAAGATAAGTACAAAACAATATCTATAGTAGGAATGTCAAAAAACAGTGGTAAGACGGTAACTCTTAATCACCTAATAGGTGAGGCTATGTATGAGGATATTCCTATAGGCATAACCTCCATAGGAAGAGATGGTGAAGGTGAAGATGTGGTTACTGAAACCGAGAAACCAAGAATCTATGTGGAGGCAGGTACCTATGTGGCTACAGCAAGGGAAATGTTACCCTTAGGAGATGCTAATATAGAAATATTAGAAATAACAGACCATAGAACCCCTATGGGAAACATTGTTATTGGAAGGGTAAGAACCAGTGGATATATACAGGTTGCAGGCCCTCAGCTTCTATCAGAGATAAAAGAAGTTTCCGACAAAATGTTAAGTCTAGGAGCAGAATTTGTAATCATAGATGGAGCCTTGGATAGAATATCCTCAGCTGACCCTAGAATATCAGAAGCCACAATACTAGCTACAGGAGCTGTAGTTTCCAGAACCATGAGTAAGACTATTGAGGAAACGGCCCATATGGCCAGTCTTTTAGGACTAGAAGAAGTATCAGACCCAGAATATAAAGATCTAGTTCAAGAAGTTATAGAAAGAGGAGAAATAGCTATAATCGATGAGGATAAAGAAGTAAGAGAAGTTCCAATAAAAACAGCTTTAAATGCTGGTAGTACTATAGCTGAATATATAGAGGATGACTCTAAATATGTAGTAATACCAGGTTCTTTAGTTAAAAAGACTGTTTCAGATTTAGTAAGATCCACTAGGAAGTATAAGGATGTGGATATAGTAATATCTGATGGAACTAAAGTATTTATAAATCCTAGAGATTGGCTAATATTCAAAAGGCAAGGAATTAATGTAAAAGTGTTATGGAAGATAAACTTAGTAGCCATAACTATCAACCCTTTTGCACCCCAAGGATATTACTTTGACCCAGTAGAATATTTAGAAGCTATGAGAGCATTTATAAAAGACGTTCCTGTAATAGACTTAGTATTAGGTGGTGAATAATATGGTATTTATGGATGAAACTACAAAACATTCTTTGGATTTTCAATATGTGTTAGATAGTATAGAACCTGTAACACCAATAGGTAGAATGTACAAAGGAAGGCTATCTGCCTACGTTATAGGTCAAGAAGAACAACTGGAAGAAGAATTAAATAGAGTTAAAGGTTTATTACCTTTAATGGAGGATAGGCAAATCAGAAGGGATATGAATAATATCCTAAGCCATGTTAAGGATATAAGAAATTCCATCAGACGTGCAAGGGATGGAATGATCTTAACAGAGGTAGAACTTTTTGAAATAAAGCTTCTGCTATTTGTTATAAGAGAAATAAATGAATTCATGGTAGAACATAATTTTCCCATCTACCATGAAACAAAAATAGAGCCCATAGAGGCATTAGAAGAGGCCCTAGACCCAGAGGGCACAAAAATAACAACTTTTTATATATATGATAATTATTCAAAGACCCTAAAAAATATTAGGGATAAAAAACAATCTTTGGATAAGGAGATGAAACTTAGAGTAAAAGAAATTAGAGAAAAGATTAAGGAAGACTTTAATCTAATAGTTAGACCCGACTCTACAGTAGTAGTTTCAAAAAATGATGATAAGACTCTGGATAAGATTAAAAACTACCCTTTTTTAACTTATGTATCAGAGACTTATATGAATGTAAAATTCAAAATTAAAAATACAGATGAGATGGAAGAAATGGATAGGCAGATCACTGTACTTTTAGATAGAGAAGAAAGGGAAGAACTTAGAATAAGAGAATCTCTTTCAAAGGAAATAGGTAAAAGAAGAAAATATCTTTTTAGGAATATAGCCAACATCGGAAGGTTAGATTTACTTCTAGCCAAGGCGAAATATGCAATTGATATAGAGGCTGTTAAGCCAGAAATAGTAGAGGAAAACATAATTGAAATAATAGATGGAGTACACCCTAAGGTAAATGACTTTTTAAAAACTAAAGATCTTGAGTTTACCCCAATAACAATTTCTTTAGGTAAAGGAGCTACTTGTATAACAGGAGCCAATATGGGTGGAAAAAGTGTTTCCTTGAAGTTAGTAGGATTACTTACAGCCATGGCCCAACATGGACTGTTTGTACCAGCTAAGAGTATGAAACTAGCATTAAACAATTACATCAAATCATCTATAGGAGATATGCAATCAACAGATTCAGGACTTTCCACCTTCGGGGGAGAGATTCAAATAGTAAGCAAGGCACTTTCTAAGGCAGATGATAAGGGCTTGATATTAATAGATGAATTAGCTCGTGGAACTAACCCAGAAGAGGGTCATGCAATTTCAAGAGCCATAGTAGAGTATTTAAAGGATAGGCAACCTATAACCCTACTAACAACTCACTATGATAATATAGCCAACTTAGAAGGAGTTCAGCACTTACAAGTTAGAGGGCTTTCCAATGTAGATTGGGAAGAAATGTTAGATGATATAAATTTAGATGAGAAGATGGACTTTATAAATAAACATATGGATTATAGATTGGAAACAGTAGGAAAAGATGAAACAGTGCCAAGAGATGCACTTAATATAGCCAAGATAATGGGCTTAGATGATGAAATAATCAAAATAGCAGAAGATTATTTAGATAATTAAGGGAGGTAATAAGATGAGTAAGTTAAATCTTGACCAATCATTGATAGAAAGCTCTAGAAGCGCTGCTAGGAATATAGCAGAAGATGTTCAAGAATTCATAGATGCACATACAACAACAGCAACAGAAAGAACTGTACTTAGACTTTTAGGAGTAGACGGGGTAGATGAAGTAGAAATCCCACTACCAAACGTAGTAGTAGATAACATAAAAGAAGGCGGCGGACTTGGAAAGGGAGCATCTTTCTGGGTAGGAAATGCTATGATACAAACTGGTCTTTCACCACAAGAAATAGCTGAAAAAGTTTCAGTAGGAGAAATAGACTTAACAAAACTTCCAATAGCTGAAGAAGAAGAAATAAGATCAGCTATTGAAGAGATCGCAGTTGAGTCTGTAGAAAGAATCAGACAAAGAAGAGAAGAAAGAGAAAGAATGATAGAGGAAATAGGAGAAGGTGCAAAACCTTACCTATACGTAATCGTAGCAACTGGTAACATCTACGAAGACGTTATCCAAGCACAAGCAGCAGCTAGACAAGGTGCGGATATAATCGCTGTAATCAGAACTACAGGACAATCTCTATTAGACTATATACCATACGGACCAACTACAGAAGGTTTCGGTGGTACTTATGCAACACAAGAAAACTTCAGAATCATGAGAAAGGCTCTAGACGAAGTAGGAGAAGAAGTAGGAAGATACATTAGACTTTGTAACTACTGTTCAGGACTTTGTATGCCTGAGATAGCTGCAGCTGGAGCTATTGAAAGATTAGACGTTATGCTTAATGACGCTCTATATGGTATCTTATTTAGAGATATAAACATGCAAAGAACTTTCGTAGACCAATACTTCTCAAGAGTAATAAACGGTTTTGCGGGAGTAATAATAAACACAGGAGAAGATAACTACTTAACAACTGATGATGCATATGAAGCAGCACATACAGTATTAGCTTCTCAATTTATAAACGAGCAATTTGCTCTACAAGCTGGACTTCCAGAAGAGCAAATGGGATTAGGACACGCATTCGAAATGGATCCAAGCATTAAAAATGGATTCTTATACGAATTAGCTCAAGCACAAATGACTAGGGAAATATTCCCAGATGCACCTTTAAAATACATGCCACCAACTAAATTTAAAACTGGTAACATATTTAAAGGTCATATACAAGATGCTATGTTTAACATGGTTTCAATCATGACTAACCAAAGTTTACAATTACTTGGAATGTTAACTGAAGCGATCCATACTCCGCATTTACATGATAGATACCTATCAATTGAAAATGCTAACTATGTATTTAACAATGCTAGAGATTTAGGAAGCGAAATAACATTTAAAGAAGACGGAATGATAGTTCAAAGAGCTCAAAAAGTATTAAAAGATGCAGAAGAACTATTAAGCCAAATAGAAAAAGATGGATTATTCCAAACTATAGAACATGGTAAATTTGGTGGAGTTAAAAGAGCAAAAACAGGTGGAAAAGGTTTAGATGGAGTAGCTAAGAAAGATGAAGGTTACTTTAACCCATTCATTCCATTAATGCTTGGAGGTGCTAGATAATGTCTGAAGCAATAGAAAAAGTAGATTTAACGAAAGTAAAACCTTATGGTGATGCCTTAAACGACGGTATGGTACAGTTATCATTTACATTACCAGTTCCAGCAGGAGACGAAGCATCAGAAGCAGCTCGTCAACTAGCAAAGAAGATGGGATTTGAAGAACCACAAGTAGTTTATTCCCATGACCTTGGAATAGGATATACTTACTTTGTATTATATGGTAAATCTGTTCATACAGTTGATTATTCAACAATAGAGGTACCAAAAGTTGATATAGTTTCTATGTCATATGAAGAAGTTCAAGAATATATAGAAGAAAATATAAAAAGAGACGTGGTAGTAGTAGGAGCTTGTACAGGTACAGACGCTCATACAGTTGGAATAGACGCTATCATGGACATGAAGGGATTTGCAGGTAATGTTGGTCTTGAAAGATACAAAGGTATCGAAGCACATAACCTAGGATCTCAAGTTCCAAACGAAGAATTAGTAGCAAAAGCTATAGAATTAAATGCAGATGCTATCTTAGTTTCTCAGGTAGTAACTCAAAAAGACGTTCATATACCAAACCTTACAGAACTAGTAGAATTATTAGAAGCTGAAGGTTTAAGAGATAAGGTAGTATTAATAGCTGGTGGACCAAGAATCAGTCACGAACTTGCAAAAGAGTTAGGATATGACGCAGGATTTGGACCAGGAACATTTGCTAATGACGTAGGAACTTTTATAGTAACAGAAGTAGTAAATAGAGAATTAGTTTAATAAATTAAAATCAGTTTAAAATAACTAAGATAAATATCTTAGAATATAAATAAGTAAACTA
>JASKZW010000002.1 GCA_030147425.1 Tissierellales bacterium | reverse complement strand
AAAGTTCCATTATATGCCCGTGAGATATTTTTGCTGGATAGCAGGCTGTCTCACTTGGTATGGAAACTATACCTCTTTCATAGGTCTCCCTAGTAGAATCACTGGATAACTCTACCCTAAATCCTAATTCTGTGAAAAATCTATGCCAAAATGGGTAGTTTTCATAGATATTTAAAATTCTAGGTATCCCTACACTGCCCCTAAAAGCTTCTTCCTTTTCTAAAGGATCATAATCAAAGACCCTCTTATATTTATAGTCAAATAAATTAGGAAGTTTACTTGCACCTAAGTCTAGGCCTACTCCTCTTTCGCACCTATTTCCAACTATAAACTTACTGCCATCTGAGAATATATTTACAGTTAAAAGGCAGTTATTGCTACACTTTCCACAGGTCACTTGACTAGTATCATAACTAAAGTCTTCTAGTTCTTCATAGGATAAAAGACTAGTCTTCCTATCTTTTTGCCTATTTTTAGCTATTAGGGCAGCTCCTAAGGCACCCATAAGACCAGCTATTTCTGGCCTAATAACCTCTTTAGAAGTCAACTTTTCAAAGCTTCTTAATACTCCATCTCCGTAAAAAGTTCCTCCTTGAACAACTATATTCTCTCCTAGTTCTTTTGGATCCCTTATCTTTATTACCTTTTGTAGGGTGTTTTTTATTACTGAATAAGATAGGCCGGCTGATATGTCCCCTATGGTTTTTCCTTCTTTCTGGGCCTGCTTTACCTTTGAGTTCATAAATACAGTACATCTAGACCCAAGATCTACTGGGTCGTCTGCCAGCAATCCTTCTTCCACAAAATCTTCTACTTCCATATTTATATTCTTTGCAAAGGTCTCTAAAAAAGAACCACAGCCTGATGAACAAGCTTCATTTAAAAGAATGTCCTCAATAGCTCCATCCTTAATTCTTATACACTTCATGTCCTGTCCACCAATGTCTAGAATAAGGTCTACATCAGGATTGAAAAACTTAGCCCCTTCATAGTGGGCTATAGTTTCAACTTCACCTATATCTATATTCAAAGCAGCCTTAATAAAGTCCTCTCCGTAGCCAGTAGTTGCTGAATAAGTAATTTCCTCACCTTCAGGCATTTTTCTGTAAATATCCTTGATAATTTCTATAGCTACCTCTAAAGGTTTTCCTTTATTATTATCATAGAAAGAATAAAGTATTTCATTATTTTCTCCTATTAAGATAGCCTTGGTTGTAGTTGAGCCAGCATCTATTCCTAGAAATTTGTTTCCCCTATATGTAGAAATATCTCCATATTTTAATTTTCTATTATCATTTCTATGCCTCTCCCTAAATTCATCTAATTCTTCCTCTGATGAGAATAGGGGCTCTACACTTTGTATTTCTAACTCTTCTATTTTTTCATTTTCATCTAATCTTCTTATTAATTCTTTAAATTCTATTGTTTCCTCTTCTGTTGAAGAAACCGCTGCACCTATAGCAATAAATAGCTGGGAGTTTTCAGGAAATATAATATCTTCATCTGCCAACTCTAAAGTTTCTATATATCTTTTCCTTAACTCTGATAAAAAGTATAAGGGTCCTCCTAAAAAAGCTACCTTTCCTTCAATCTTTCTACCACAAGCCAAAGTAGATATAGTTTGATTCACTACTGATTGAAAAACAGAAGCTGATATATCCTCCTTGGACACTCCCTGATTTAAAAGGGCTTGAATATCTGTTTTAGCAAAAACTCCACACCTGGACGCTATAGAATATATAGTTTCATGGTTTTTACTATAGTTATTCATTCCTTCTGCATCAGTCTCAATTAAAGTTGCCATTTGATCTATAAATGCACCAGTCCCTCCAGCACAAATACTATTCATCCTTTGCTCTATACTTCCCCCAAAGTATATGATTTTAGCATCTTCCCCACCTAATTCTATAACTACATCTGTTTCAGGAATAAAGGTCGTTATACTTTTAGTGGAAGCTACAACTTCCTGGATAAAAGGTATCTCCAACCACTTATGCACCGACAAGGCCCCTGAACCTGTCACCATAATAGTTATATCTGCCTCAGGAAATTTGCCATAGCAATCTAAAAGAATTTCCCTAAGAGACTTTTCCACATCTGAAAAATGTCTCTTATAGACTTTATAAACTATATTAAAATCTTCATCTAAGGCTACTAGTTTTATAGTTGTAGAACCAATATCTAATCCTAAATGCAATTGCACTATAACCCCTCCTTAAAGTTTTACAAAAATTACAAGCTATTTTATTAATTTAGATATAGCTTTAAAATGTTCTGACTTAGCATCTCCTAACAAATCAAATAAAAGTGTTTCCACATTTGAAACCAGTCCACCTAACTGACTTATTTGATCTAAAGCATTATCCATATTTAAATCTTTTCTTGATGACACTCCCTCTATTGGTAAAAACACATCATAGCCCTTAGCTTTTAGATCCCTGCAAGTCTGATAAACACATACATGACTTTCTATCCCTGTAACTATAACTTGTTTTTTCCCTAAAAATTCTAAGTAGTCTTCTACTTCACTTGTCAAAGCCGAAAACTTAGTTTTTTCAAAGATTTTTGCCTCTTCTAAGTTTTCTAATTCCTTACATGTATGACCTAGTCCCCTAGGATATTGTTCTGTAACTATAATAGGAATATCCATTTCTCTAGCTGCCTGAATCAGAATATTATTAAATTCTATTACCCTATCCTTGTCCTTCATTACAGGTAAAAGCCTTTCCTGAATATCTATTATTAATAAAACTGTATCTTCCTTTTTAA
>JASKZW010000092.1 GCA_030147425.1 Tissierellales bacterium | reverse complement strand
TTACATTTTCCACAGGAAACTATCATTTTAAAACTTTTTTTAATCTTTTTATAATAAGGATTTTTATATTTCAATAAAGTCCCTCCTATATAAAACTTATCCTTATATTTAGAACCTCTCTCCTACTACCTAGCCTAACTGGTATACCCCAATTACCTATGCCTGAACTTACTATGTGTTGTAGGTTTCCAACCCTATGATAGCCATAAATATAAGATTTAGAAAATCTTTTAGCTAAAGGATTAAATATTTGCATAGGAAAAAATTGTCCACTATGGGTATGGCCAGATAATTGTAAGTCTATCATATCATTTTTTTCCACTTCTTTAAAACTTGGCCTATGATCTAGAAGGATTATTGGTAGCTCTTCCTTTACTTTTCCTGTTAAATTATCAAGTTTTACTAGATTACCATAACTATCCTTTCTACCTATTAAGTAAAAACTATCATCTACCTTATAGACTTGGTCCTGTAAGACTTTTATTCCTTGCCTTGTATAGTAGGACATTTGGTCATTTATATTAGTATTTCCACTTTTATACTCATGATTTCCTTCTACTGCAAAAATACCATATCTAGTTTCTATTTTTGATATTTTTTCTAACACTACTAACCTGTCCTTTTCTGTTGTACCTTCATCTAAAAAGTCTCCACCTAGAATAAGTATTTCAGGATTTAAATCTTCAATTTCCTTTATTAAATCATCTATATTCTCCCTATTTACCGATGTTCCTATATGCCCATCAGATATATAGACTAAATTTAAATTATCTAATTGAGAATCTTTTTTTCTTATTTTAATATTATAGTCTTTAATCTCTAAATGCTGACCATTATATATACTGTATAAGGATATTAGGGCTGTTAGCCCATAAATTAAAAGACCACCAAAAAATAATCTTGATCCTAAAACTTTTAATTCTCTAGGATAAGGAAATTTATTTCTTGTCCAATATACTAAATCATGAATTAATAGAAAAAGCATAGAATAATGGAGAAAAGTTAAATAAAATCCTGCTATATAGGACAAAACCTTTGTTTGTTTTCCATCAGTTCTTTCATTAAAAAACAAGTAAAAATAATGTATACTTACTATGGCTAAGGCCAGATGAACTATTGAATAATTCATTAATTTTAATATTTTCCCCTTACTAAAGGGGATTTTCCAATTGAAATTCCATATATATAAATTCATAAGAAGCATAAGAAAAAATACACTTAGCCAACCAATTGTCATAACTTTCATCTTCATTCTCCTAGTAAATAATATGTTATATAACTCCTACCCCTATTTAGTCAGATTTAATTTTACTAAATCTATTATACTAAAAATCTATAAATAAAAAAAGGACTCTTTTTTGAGTCCCTTTTAGAAAATACAGTCTTCTATATTTAAATTTTTTCTATAAGAGCCTACTTTTCCCCTTAATTTTATTTCTTCTCCTGGCTCTAACTTATTAATACTATCTACAAAATTAATATCCTCAAAAAAACAATTTACATCAAGCTTATCTCCCTCCAAAACTAAATAAGGCTTATCTAAACTTATCTTTATACTTTTTATTTTTCCTTTAAGCTCTATATTTTTCCCTTCGTATTTTTTCCTAGCCCTATAGTGACTTTTATTAAAGTCCCTAGCCAAGTCTTCTGCATCTATCTCTATATAAGATTGGTTTATTTCCTTTATTTTACCTTCCACTTCTTCTTTTTTACTTTCTTTATCATATCCTGATTTTAAATAAATACTTCTGGAAAGAAATATTAAAATAAAAATTACAGATAAATTAAGCAGAAGTTTCTTATTTCCCCTTTTTTTCTTCAAAATCCCCATCCCCCTAGTTCACTTAATCATAGAGTTTTTTTATTAAATCATGAGCTGTTTTCTGAATTATTAAAGTTGAATTATTTCTATATTGAACTCCAGATGCTAAAACTCCATGTACATGTAAGTTATTTATCTTTCCAAATCTAGGTGATATTGCAGCCATATCCCTTGGATCTAATGTAAACCCACCATACTTATCTACCTGAACATACCTCTTATCTAGAATTTGATCTAAAAGTGGATTAAAGTCTTCTATATCTTCCATACTGGTATCTAAGCCTGTAGCATTTAAAACATAGTCTGATTTTACCTGAGTTTCCCCAAAGCAATCTTTTATTTCAAATAATTTCTCTTTATGATTGTATTTAATATCCTTTATATTTTCTAATACTTCTAATCTAGACTCCTCTTCCCCCTTAATAAGTTGTTCTGCTGATATTAAAGGTAGAGGACTCCTATTTAGACACATAAATGGATGGTATTTTTTCCTAAACTTAACCCTATCTTTTTCTCCCATACTAGCCCACACTAAATTAAAAGTTAAATTCATAGGAGGTAAAAGAGCTTGAACCTTAGCTAAATCTTCTGGCTCTTCTATATTAGTTCTCAAAGCATCTATTCCTCCAGACATGTGTTTCTTTAAAAATTCTTCATAGTTTATTCCATGACTTTCTAATTCTTGATTAAAAAGCTTATCAAAGCTTTCAAAACTTATATAGCCATTATTTTTATCAATTAAGTCCCTGGTTTTTTCATAGGTCATTATGTTTGTCTTTATATCTACTGGATCTACTCGGACAGTAGGAATAAGATTAGTTCTTGAAAACATATATATTTTATCCAAGGAACTTTCCTCTAAAAGATAGCTTGCCACATCTACTGCTGTCAGACCCATGCCTATAATAGTAGCTTTTCCCTGTCCTAAGTCAGATAATTTCTCCTCAACTGGATATATCTGCCCATAGTAATTACCAATTCCTTCTAATCTATAGGCATCCTTTTGTGCTAGCTCCCCTGCACATAGGTGAACCCTATCATACTTTTTAACTAAACCACCCTTACTTTCTATTTCCCACTTAGATTCTCCCTCTAAGTAATCCATTCTTATAATTTTTTCTTTTATAGCTTTAGCTCCTATCTTCTCCATAGTATCTTTTAGTCTAGACCTTGTATACTCTCCAAATGTACTTCTTGAAGTATATTCTTTTATCTCCCTTCCTTCTTCCTCTAGCCAATTATATAGATCATCATTGTCTTCATAGTTATAACTTATCTTCCTTGTTTTTAAATTTAGCAAAATATGGTCTGAATCATTCGTGTAAGGATAGCCTTTCCCAAAACTTTCTACCCTATCATAACAATCAATTTCTAATTTACTTGTATCTACTTCCTTTTCATAGGCAGCTGCCACTGCCATGCCAGCTGTTCCCATACCAATTATTGCTATTTTTTCCATTAAATCACCCTCCTTTATTTTTCTATACCCTGATATTTAAAAAGACAAACTATAAATAGTTTGTCTTTTAATAATCTATTCTTTCCTTTAAAAAACTTCCATCTTTTAGTTCTGCAAAGGCTTGTTCTAATTCTTCCCTATTATTCATAACTATAGGTCCACCCCAAGCCACTGGCTCTTCTAACTTATCTGAACTTATAAAGAGAAGATCTATAGATTCGTCTAAGGATTCTATATCCACTGAGTCACCTTCTGTTAATTTAACTCCTGTTTTTTCTTTTACTTCTTCTCCTGCCACCTTAGCATCTCCTAAAAGTGTAAATACTAAAGCTGACTTTTCCCTTTCTGTTTCTATAGTGAATTTTGAATTTTCTTTTAGTTTTATATGGTAAAAGTCTAAAGGTAGATATTTTCCTTGAAATCCCTTGCTTCCTTGGTATTCTCCACTTATTAACCTTAGAATTCCTCTATCTATTGGTATTTCCTTAATATCTTCCCTTCTTATACTATGGTACTCTGGATGGGCCATCTTGTGTTTTTTAGGTAGGTTTAGCCAAAGTTGAATTCCTAATAATCTTTCTGCTGCCGGTAAATTTTCCTCATGAAGAATTCCTGAACCTGCTGTCATCCACTGAACTTCCCCATCACTAATTTCATCTTCATTACCTAAACTATCCTTATGAGCCATTTTCCCCTTAACTATCAAACTTACTGTTTCTATACCCCTATGTGGATGCATGGGGAAGCCAGCTATATAGTCTTCTGGATTAGTGCTATCAAAGGAGTCTAGCATTAGGATTGGATCAAAAGTTTCTACTGTATTATGGCCTAAAACTCTTACCAGGCTTACACCAGCTCCATCACTAGTCCTAAAACCTACAACTTTTTCTTTTATTTCTCTTTTCATTAATACACCTCCTATTTCCTTTCCTTTTAGTATTACCCCTCTTTTTCCTATATATTTACTTATTTATAGATTGGATATTTCTTTTCCTTTTGATATACTCCATAGTAGAAGATTAACAAAAAACTAGAAAGGGGAGGATGTTATGCCATTGTTACCTATTGTGGCCTTTGCTATTTTTTATAAACTTGCTAATTCTGTTTTGAAAAAAAACTTAAAGGAAGATTATAGTATAGATGATTTTGTTAATATTGTAAAAGAAGGAGAAAATTATATTGATTTTATAGCCATAGATGTAGAAACTACTGGCTTGGAAGTAGAGGATTGTGAGCTTATAGAGGTATCTGCCATAAAATATTCTGAGGATGAGATAGTTTCTTATTTTACTAGCTTGATTAATCCTGGAGTTAAAATACCTGAGAAAATTACAGAACTTACAGGAATAACCGACGAAGACCTTAGGGGAAAACCCTCTATTGAGAAAGTTATGCCTTTTTTATCTGAGTATCTAGGAGACCTAGACTTGCTAGGCCATAATGTAAATTTTGATATAGGCTTTATTGATAAATATTTTAATAATCAAAGATTAAAAGATCAGTCAAAAATAGATACTCTATCCTTATCTAGAAGGATTTTCTCTGATTTGCCTAGTAGAAGCCTATCTAGTGTCTGTCAACATTTAGATATTCGGGTAGAACATCATAGGTCTTTAGAAGATGCTAGGGCTGCTGCTGAAATTTACTTATATTATTGGAAGGAAGTTAAAAACAAATCCAAAGAAAGGCTAGGAAAACTTTCCCAACAAGAAAGTCTTGTATATAACTATGTATATAACTATCTTCTTTCTAAAGGCTTAAATAGGACAAGACTTATCCTAGACAGGACTGGCCCATACTTAGACTTTATACACCTGCTAGGACCTGATGTAGATGCTTACAATTTTTTACGTTTTAAACTAGATGGGGATATTCAATACTTACTAGTAGATTTAAATTTCAAAGACTTTTCTACAGTTTTTCCTTCTATAAAAAATATTGACCAGGCTAATAAGGCTGAAGGAGAAAGAACAAGAATTATGCTAGACTTTGAAGAGGATTTTTCATATTTAAATCAAGTTTTAGATTGGATATTAAATGATATTAAAGAAAAAAGCTTATCCTAGGATAAGCTTTTTTTATATTTTATACTCTTCTCAAACTTCTTAAAGTCCTTCTTATTGATTTTTTAAGCCTTCTTATATTTCTTCTA
>JASKZW010000103.1 GCA_030147425.1 Tissierellales bacterium | reverse complement strand
CGGGCTGTTCCTGCCTGGAGGATAGAATTTACAAGTGGAAAAAAAGTTGTTGTAGATGAATACTAGGAAGGTTATTAATAATCTTCCTAGTATTTGTTATAATAACTATACTGGAGGAATAAATATGACAATTAGATTTTGCTCTTTATCGAGTGGTAGTTCTGGAAACTGTCAATTTTTAGAGACTAAGGATTCAAGAATTTTAATAGATAGTGGATTTAGTGGGGTACATATTGAGAGATTATTAGCTTCTATAGATGTGGAGGCTTCTACAATAGATGGCATTTTTATAACCCATGAGCATACAGACCATATGAAGAGTGCTGGGGTTTTATCTAGAAGATATAATATTCCTATTTTTGCTAACAAGGGAACTTGGCAGGGCATGGAAGAAAAGAAAATAGGAAAAATAAAGGATGAGAATATAAAAGTTTTTACTACAAATAAGGATTTTAGTTTTAGAGACTTAGGAATAAAGCCCTTTAAAATTTACCATGATGCTAGGGAGCCAGTAGGTTATTCTATATATATAAGGGATAAAAAATTATCCTTTTTAACAGATACAGGGATGATAGATGAGGATATTAAGTGGAATATAAAAGAATCTGACTTGCTTTTAATAGAATCAAATCACGATAAAAAAATGTTAGCTAATGGACCCTATCCATATTTTCTTAAGGAAAGGGTAAGAAGTAATAGAGGGCATTTATCAAATTGTGATGCAGGAAAGATATTGAAGGATGTATTAAAGGGTGAAAGGGAGCATATACTCCTAGGCCATTTAAGCAGGGATAATAATATTCCAGGCCTGGCCCATAATACAGTTAAGTCTATTTTAGAGGAAAGTGGTTTAAGAGATAGTGACTTCAATTTGTATACAACTTATAAGGATAGGCCAACACAAATATATAATATAGAATAGGAGGAATGTATTATGTATTATAATGAACCACCAAGAAGAAAGGGAAGTTTTTTATCTTATTTTATAGTGGCTCTAGTGGCAGCTTTGATAGGAGGGGTTTTAAGTCCCTATGTAGGCAATAAGTTTATTTATGGAAAGATTTTGCCAGAGCCTAATATTCAGGCAGAAAAGAATGAAGGAAGCTCATCAAATGTAACTATAACACCTAAGGATGAAATGTCAGTAGGTACAGCAGTTGCTAAGAAGTCAATGAGTGCTGTGGTAGGTATAACAACAGTCCAGATAGAGAGGGATTTTTTATGGGAGAGGGAAGTTGAAGGGATAGGGTCAGGTTTTGTAGTCCACCCAGATGGTTATATAATGACTAACTCCCATGTTGTAGGCGATGGACAGGCAAAGAGGATAAATGTTTTATTTGAAAATGGAGATGATCATGAGGCAGAACTTTTATGGAATGATCCTTTAATGGATTTAGCTATGATAAAAGTTGATGCTAAAAATCTGGATACAGTAGAGTTAGGAGATTCTGATAAGCTTGAAGTAGGAGAGACAGCTGTAGCAATAGGTAATCCACTAGGATTAGAGTTTCAAAGAACTTTAACTTCTGGGGTAATATCAGGTCTGAATAGATCTATAAAGGTTGATGAATATAATGTAATAGAGAATTTAATTCAGACAGATGCATCTATAAATCCAGGTAATAGTGGAGGACCACTTTTAAATGCCAAGGGAGAGGTTATAGGAATAAATACTGTTAAAATAAGATCCCAAATAGGGGAAGGCCTAGGTTTTGCTATACCTATTAATGATGCTAAGCCCATAATAGATAGTATAATTAAGTTTGGAGACTTTAAGACAGTTCAACTAGGTGTAACGAGTATGGAGCTGGAAGTGTATGAGAGAAGAATGGGTGTAGAGTTAAGCATGGACCATGGTGTAGTGGTTATAGAGGTAGCACCTAATTCACCGGCGGCTGAGGCAGGTTTAAGGGCCTTAGATGTAATAACTAAGATTGATGATAAAAATATAGAGAGCAACTCCCAGTTAAGAAAATACTTGCATAAGTTTAAACAGGGAGATGAGGTTAAAGTTACTATTATTAGGGATGGACAAGAGTTAACTAAAGATGTAACTTTAAGGTATTTAAGATAGGGAGGTAAAAGTTGAAAGTATTTAATTTAGGCAGGATTCCAATTAAGGCATGGACAGATGAAATAGAGACTGAGGCTTTAAAGCAGGCTGAAAACTTATCTAATCTAGACTTTGCCTTTAAACATATAGCTTTAATGCCAGATGTTCATGTAGGCTTTGGTATGCCTATAGGTGGAATATTGGCTAGTAAGAATATGATTGTTCCTAATGCAGTAGGAGTAGATATAGGCTGTGGTGTAGTTGCAGCTAGGACAGATTTAAGAGTAGGGGAAGTAGATAGGAGAGCCTTAAATGCTATAGTTGAAGAGTCCCATAGGTCTATTCCCTTAGGCTTTAAGAAACATAGGAAGCCTAGGGATTGGGAAGGCTATAGTAAGGCTCCAGATTCTAAGCCCATAATGGAGGAGCTAGATAATTCCCGTTACCAGCTAGGAACACTAGGTGGAGGAAATCACTTTATGACCATGGAAAAGGGAAGCGATGGTTATATTTGGCTTATGGTTCATTCTGGAAGTAGGAACTTTGGCTATACTATTGCTAATTACTATAATGATTTAGCTAAGGGCTTAGAAATGAATAAGGATTCTAAGGATCTGGCAGCCTTGCCTTTGGATACTAGTATGGGTAGGGCCTATTATAAGGATATGACCTTTGTTTTAGACTTTGCCATGGAGAATAGAAGGCAGCTTTTGGAAGATTTTTATTTTATAGTAAGGAAACATAGTAATTCAAGGGACTTAGAAGAGATTATCCAGTGTCATCATAACTATGCAGCCTTGGAGGAGCATTATGGTGAGGAGGTAATTGTTCACAGGAAGGGTGCTATTAGGGCTGAAAAGGGAGAGTTTGGTATTATACCAGGCTCTATGGGAACTCCTTCCTATATAGTTGAAGGTTCAGGAAATCCTGAGAGTTTTAATTCTTGCTCCCATGGTGCAGGAAGGGTTTTGTCCAGGAAGCAGGCTAATAAGACTATAGACAGAAATGAATTTAGGCAGGTTATGAAGGGGATAGTCTTTAAGGAAGGAAAGGATTTATCAGAGGCACCTATGGCCTATAAGGATATAGAGGAAGTTATGGATAATCAAAAGGATTTGGTTAAGAGAAGGGTTAAGTTAGAACCTTTGGCTGTTATTAAGGGATAATTTTTATTTTAAATTTGAATTTTATATGAAATATTTGTTATAATATAGACAAGACAATATTTTAAGGGGGTAATAAGATGAAATCATTAAAAGGAACTCAAACAGCAAAAAATTTAATGCAATCATTTGCAGGAGAATCTCAAGCAAGAATGAGATATACTTATTACGCAGGAGAGGCTAGAAAGGAAGGCTATGTACAAATAGCTAACATATTTGAAGAGACTGCAGATGATGAAAAAGAGCATGCTAAGAGGTTTATGAAGTTTTTAAGGGAAGATTTACAGGGGGAGACAGTAGAAATAGAGGCAGCTTTCCCAGTAGCTTTAGGAAATACTAAGGAAAACTTATTAGCAGCTGCAAATGGTGAGCAGGAAGAGTGGGAAGAGTTATATCCAAAGTTTGCTGATATAGCTGATGAGGAAGGATTCCCAGAGATAGCTAAGGTTTGGAGAGAAATAGCTGAAGCAGAGGAAAAGCATGAAACTAGATATAGAAAATTATTGGATAATGTAGAGAAGAATAGAGTATTTGAAAGAGAAGAAGAAGTAGAGTGGAAGTGTAATAACTGTGGATATATTCACAAGGGCAAGGCAGCTCCTGAAGAGTGTCCAGCTTGTGCACACGGTCAAAAATACTTTGAAATATTTGTTGAAACTTATTAATAGTTTGGAAGAAGTTCTCAAAAAGTTGAGAACTTCTTTTTTTATGTTAAAATGTTAGGGTAAATCAAAAAAAGAAAGTAGGTTTTGCCTTGAATATTAAATTAGTGACAGTAGGAAAAATAAAGGAAAAATATTTGAGACAGGGGATAGATGAGTATAGCAAGCGCCTATCAAGATATGGAAAGTTGACTATGGTAGAGGTTAAGGACGAAATGACTCCGGATAACTTATCTAATAGGGAGGCTGACCTTATAAAGAAGAAGGAAGGGGATAGGATTTTATCTCATTTAGATCTTAGTTCTTATGTAATTGCCTTGGAAATAGGAGGAAAGAACTTATCTTCAGAAGAATTAGCTGAAAAAATGGAGGAACTTATGCTAGA
>JASKZW010000083.1 GCA_030147425.1 Tissierellales bacterium | reverse complement strand
TTCTTAGCTTCTTCTATTCTTTCTAAGTGAAGTTTTAAATCCTTTTGCTTTTCATAAGTTGTTCCATATATTCTTTGAAGCATATCATTATTTTCATCTCCACGCCAATATGCTCCTGCTATACTTAATAACTTAATAGCTTTAATTCTCTTTGTATCTATTAGGTGAGGACCTGCACATAGGTCTATAAAGTCTCCTTGCTTGTAAAAGGAGATAACCTCATCTTCAGGGAAATTTTCTATTAAGTCTACCTTATATTTTTCATCCTTGTCCTTAAAATACTCAAGAGCTTCGTTTCTATCTACAACTACTTTTTCCATTTTGTGATTTTCTTTAGCCAATCTTTGCATTTCTTTTTCTATATCTTCTAAGTCTTCTGGAGTAAATCTATGCTCTGTTGCTATATCATAGTAGAAACCATCCTCAATTGGAGGTCCTATAGCAAACTTTGCATCTGGAAATAGGTTCATTATGGCATGGGCCATCAAGTGAGCTGATGTATGCCAAAATATTTCCTTTCCTTCCTTGTCTTCTAATTTTACTATCCTAACTTCTGCATCTTCATCTATAGTATCCATCATTCCTAAAGTTTCTCCATTAACAACTGCCCCTACAGCCTGTCTAGCCAGACCCATACTTATGCTCTCAGCTATTTCCTGAACGCTTACACCTTTTTTATATTCCTTAATTGTACCATCTGGTAATTGTATTTTAATCATCTTTTCATCCTCCTTCTAATAAAAAAACTCTCGTATCTGCTTAATAGCAGGGACGAGAGTCTGTAATTTCACGTGGTTCCACCCTAATTTGGTTCTTAATTCTGTGTTAACGCTACTGGCGTATATCTTTATTAGAGATATAAGTTCAAGGGTGGTCTTCAACTACAATTAGATAAGGTACTCTCAGCCTGGATACCTCTCTCTGTAAAATAATTTGATAGTTTACTCTTCCTATCTTCACTTCTATATTTAATTATTTTTATTATATAACTGTTTTTTAAAAAAATCAATAGCTATTTAATTATCTTAATTATTTCTTCAAAATCTAAGGTCTCCTGGTCCCCACTAGACATATTTCTTAAGGTATATTTATTTTCTTCTATTTCTTCTGAACCTATTATAATAACATAAGGTATATCTAATTTATCAGCAAAGCCAAATTTCTTACCCATCTTAGCTTTTTCATAGTATATTTGATTATTTATTCCCTCTTCCCTTAGTTTTTCAGATAATTCTACTGACTGCTTCATAGCTTCATCACCTATAGGAATTATCATGGCCTTGGTTAAATAGTTAACCTCTTCTTCTAGTAAACCTTCTGCCTTTAATTGATCAAATAACCTAGTTAATCCAATTGAAATTCCTACTCCAGGTAATTTTTGATTTATATAATTTTCTGCTAGATTGTCATACCTACCGCCAGAGCAAATACTACCTAGCTCCTTATAGTTATCTAAAAAAGTTTCATACACAGTTCCTGTATAGTAGTCTAAACCCCTTGCTATAGTTAAGTCTATCTTGTAATTGTCTTCTGGAACTCCAAATACAGAAACATATTCTACAACTTTTTCTATTTCTTCTAGTCCTTGTAGGAAAGTTTCATTAGATATATCTAAGGCCTTAAGCTTTTCTATTTTCTCTAAGTTGTCCCCACCTATACTCATAAAGCTTAGAACAGCATTAGCCTTATCTTGATCCAAGCCTAGGTCTAAAAGCTCTTCCCTTACCTTATCTTCTCCTATTTTTTCTATCTTATCTATAACCCTTAAAACTGCTGCTGAATCCTCTATCTCTAAGTGGGCAAAAAGTCCATTTAAAAGTCTTCTATTATTTACACTTACAGTAAAATCCTCAAAGCCTAAATTCCTAAACGTATTGTAAATTACACTTAATATTTCTGCATCATTTAGTACATCTAATTTCCCATTCCCTATAATATCAATATCACATTGGTAAAATTCTCTAAAGCGGCCTCTTTGACTTCTTTCCCCTCTATAAACCTTTCCTATATGATATCTTCTAAAAGGAAAGTTTAAATCGTGAAAGTTCATAGCAACATATCTTGATAAAGGTACAGTCAAGTCAAATCTTAGGGCTAAATCTGTATCTCCCTTAGTAAATTTATATATCTGTTTCTCAGTCTCTCCACCTGCCTTTGCCAGTAATACTTCCTCCCTCTCAATTACTGGCGTATCCAATGGTAGAAAACCAAAGCTTTCATATGTACTTCTTATAGTATCTAACATATTGTTGAAAACTATTTGATCTTCTGGTAAAAGTTCCATAAAACCTGATAAAGGTTTTGGTTTCAATATATCCTTCTTCAAATCTATCCCTCCATATTTTCTATTTATACTTACTATTCCCGACCTTCCTAAGACAGTTATTACAACCATAGCAATAATATATCTTATTTTCAAATATTTCTTCTATCAATTTTATAGTTTCTTCAGCTTCTTTATTATTTATATCATACATTTGTATAGATATCCTATTTGGAGAAAGAGCTAGCAAGGCTGCAACTACTAAATCTCCTTCAGAAATTTCCTTATGACCTAGTTCTTCTA
>JASKZW010000081.1 GCA_030147425.1 Tissierellales bacterium | reverse complement strand
GCTTTTGGAACAAGCTTGCCAGAATTAGTTACTGCTATAACATCGGTAAAAAAGGGGCATGGTGAATTAGCTATAGGTAATATTATAGGAGCTAATATTTTAAATATACTTTTAGTTATAGGGCTTTCTGCAGCAGTTTCTCCTAGTGGTCTTGTCGTAGACTATGACTTCTATAAGATTCAAATACCTACCATGCTAATTGCTTTAGTATTCCTATATGTATATGGAAGCAATGAGGATGGAGAAATTAGTAGCAAGGAAGGGATTTTCTTAATAATACTATACAGTTTATATTTAATACTTAATTATGTATCTATATAAAAGTTAAATTTAAGATTAAGTTAATAAAAAATGGGAATATGTAAAAATAAGACGAATTTAAATATTAGATGATATTTTAGGGAGGATTATTATGGATAAGCAAGTTCTAGTAAATTATATAATGAGAGCATATATTCCCAAAAAGAAAATAAACTACAAACATATATTTAGTCTCCTGATTTTAAGTCTAGTTGGATTGGTAGTATATAATTATAGGTATGATTTGATAAATTTACTCAATTTTTATTTTAATATTTAAGATAATCTGTGGACCTAGTTCCACAGATTATTTTTATCTATTATTATTCTTTGACAATGATTATTGCTTATGATATTTTAAATAAGATGAACAAATAAAATATATTATAAAGGAGACTTATTATGGCAGATTCAAAAGTATTAGCAAGAGTTGAAGGTAAGGAAATAACTGAGTCAGAAGTGAAAAGATTTATCCAACACTTAGGACCACAAGTTGCAATGCAGTTTCAAGGGCCAGAAGGAATGAAGCAGGTGGCTCAAGAGCTTGTAAATCAAGAATTAATGTATTTAGAAGCTAAGGACAAGGGTTTAGACCAAGAAGAAGAGTATTTAAAAGAAGTAGAAGTGGTAAAGGAAAATGTATTAAAACAATATGCAATATCTAAAATATTACAAAGTGTTGAAGTTACAGAAGATGATTTAAAAGAATTCTATGAAGATCATAAAGACTTCTACAAAAAAGAAGAAACAATTAGCGCTAGTCATATATTAGTAGAAGACGAAGAAAAAGCAAATGAAATTGTTAAAGAAATTGAAGAAGGCTTATCATTTGAAGAAGCAGCTCAAAAATATTCAAGCTGTCCATCAAAAGATATGGGTGGTAGCTTAGGTGAGTTTGGAAAAGGAAGAATGGTTCCAGAATTTGAGGAAGCGGCATTTGAATTGGAAGTAGACAAGGTATCAGAACCTGTTCAATCCCAATTTGGTTATCATATAATTAAAGTTACAGATAAGTCTGAAGCTGGAATAAGCCCATTTGAAGAAGTAAAAGCTCAAATAATGCAACAAGTAACAGCTATGAAACAACAAGAAGCTTATTTAGGAAAAGCTACAGAATTACAAGACCAATATGATGTAGAGTTATTCTTAGACTAGGAAAAGATGAGTGGTGAAAACTGCTCATTTTTTTTATTATAAAAAGGGGTGTAAGTATGAATTGGGAAAATCTTTAGAAATACTAAAGGAAGGCAATGAAAGGTATTTAGATAATCAATTAAAGCCTAGGGACTATAGAACTTTAAGGGAAGGAACAGTAGATGGTCAGTACCCTCTAGCTACAGTTCTAGCCTGCTCAGATTCAAGGGTAATTCCAGAGATAATTTTTGATCAATCTATAGGAGATATTTTTACTATTAGAAATGCAGGAAATATAATAAGCTCTAATGTACTAGGAAGTATAGAATATAGCATAAGTCAGCTTAATGTACCTTTAGTTTTAGGACACACAGGCTGTGGGGCTATAAAGGCTACATACAATTATGAGGCCTTAGAACTAAGTAGTAATTTAGAAAAAATAGTATTGAAGATTTTAGAAGAAAAGGAAAGTTCCTATAAAAATAAGGATGAGCTTATGTTTGAGAATGTAAATAATATGATTAATTTAATAGAAAAGAATAAATTGGTTCAGATGTATTCTACAAAGCTTATAGGGGCCGTTTATAATCTTGAAAGTGGAAGAGTTGATTTTTTAGAATAAAAAAAGCTTTTAGAAAATCTAAAAGCTTTTACTCTATTGCTGAATAAAACTCTACAACTAATTGGTCATTTATTTCAATTGGTATATCTTCTCTCTCAGGTTCAGTTATAAGTTTTACTGAATAGCTATCTTCATTTTTCTCTATATAAGGAAAGGAATTCATAAGATTTTCCTTAAAGTTATTTGTAAAGATATCTATACTTTGTGACTTCTCTTTTAAAGATAACTGATCTCCTGGATTTACTTTGAATGAAGGTATATTTACCTTTTTTCCATTTACTAAAATATGATTATGAACAACCATCTGTCTAGCCTGTCTAATAGATTTAGCAAATCCAGCCCTATATACCATATTATCTAATCTTGTTTCTAAGGCTTGGATTAAGGCTATAGAGAATTGATCCTTGGATTTTTTAGACTTTTTAGCGTAATTTACCATTTGTTTTTCCCTAACGCCATAATAAGCCTTTAATCTTTGTTTCTCTAATAATTGTTGCCCATAGTCTGATAGTTTTTTACTATCTCTTGCATTAAACTTGTTTGCCCTGTCCATTGCTTTTGGATGGCCACAAACATTTAATCCTAATCTTCTAGATTCTTTGAATCTAGGTTTTCTTATACTTGACATAAAATCATCACTCCATCTAAATTATTGCCGCGATAATTTAGAACCAGATAATAATATACCATATAAATAAGCTAATGTAAATGATAACTATTATCAATTTTTAAAAACTTTTTTAATTAATTAAACTTGGGTAATAGTTACTATATAATATATATGGAGGTGTACATATTGAAAAACTTTATTAAAGAAAATTTTATGAAACAAACTATGATGAGAACTGTAATTATTTCTTTAATTCCAATTATTTTAGCATCGATTTTCTTTTTTGGTTGGAGATCCTTGCTCTTACTTGCACTTGTAACTTTAGCAGGAGTACTGACAGAGTATATCTTTGAAAAGAAATCAGGAAAGGCAAATCCTAAGGTTTCAGAAGCAGTTTTAGTTACAAGCATTTTATATGTTTTAACCCTGCCAGCAAGAACACCAGTATGGATTGCTATAGTTGGAATCGTTTTCGGAGTTGTATTTGGAAAGCAAGTATTTGGAGGTTTTGGAAGAAATGTTTTTAATCCAGCCCTAGTGGCTAGAGCCTTTGTTTATGTTTCCTTCCCAGAGCCTTTTACTATTGAATGGACTCAGGCAGCTACAAAGTTTCCCGGAGGCTTTGCCCATTATCTTATGGATGGAGTTGATTCAATAGCAACAGCTACCCCTATGCTTTTATATAGGGAAACAGGGGAAATGTTATCCTATAAGAACTTATTAACAGGTATAGGAGTTAATGGTTCTCTAGGAGAAACCTGTGCTATTTTGATTATTTTAGCAGCTATATACCTAGTTTACAAAAAGGTAGCCTCTTGGGAGATTATGGCTGGAGTTAGTTTAGGATTTATAGGATTAAGTAGTATATTACATTATACTGGAAACACTCAAATACCAAACCCTTTATTTGGTATCCTATCAGGAGGTTTTTTATTCGGAGCAGTTTTCATGGCAACAGACCCAATTTCATCACCTAAGACAAAAGAAGCTAAGTGGATATATGGAATACTTATAGGAGTAATAACTGTTATTATTAGGGGCTATGCTCTTTTTGCAGGAGGAATGATGTTTGCTATTCTAATAGGAAACACTTTTGCACCTATAATGGATGAACTAGTAAGGTATTTTAAGAAAAGAAAGTCTAAAAGGAGTGTGGAAGTATGAAAAAGTCATTCACTTATCCTATAATATTTATGATAATTTTAACTGCTGTTTTTACTTCAGCACTAGCCTTATTAAATTATAAGACTAAGGATCAAATAGCCTATAA
>JASKZW010000067.1 GCA_030147425.1 Tissierellales bacterium | reverse complement strand
TCCTCATGCTTGTCAGCCTCTCTTTCTTCCAGGCTTTCACCTACACAAAGAATAGGTTTTAAGTCATGATTTAAAGCTGCATCTATTTTTTTATTTACTATTTCATCTGTGTCACCAAAATATTGCCTTCTCTCTGAGTGGCCTAAGATTACATAATCAACACCTATATCCTTAAGCATTGGCCCTGATATTTCCCCGGTAAAGGCTCCACTTTCTTCCCAGTGCATGTTTTGTGCACCTACTGATATGTTTGTACCTTCTACAAGTTTAACTGCTTCTGATAAAGATGTATAAGGTACACAAATTAATTGTTCTACAGAATCATCTAGTTTATTTTCCTTTATTTTATTTATTAAGTTCCTTGTCTCAGTTAAGGTCTTATTCATCTTCCAGTTTCCAGCTATTATTGGCTTACGCATAAATATACCTCCTATTTATTATCTATTGATCCTATTCCTGGCAAGATCTTTCCTTCTAATAGTTCTAAACTTGCCCCTCCACCAGTTGAAATATGGCTTATCTTATCGCTATAGCCTGCTTGTTCAACCGCTGATGCTGAGTCTCCTCCACCTATTATAGTAGTAGCATCAGACTCTGCCATAGCCTTAGCTATTCCGTCTGTACCCTTTCTGAAGTTTTCCATTTCAAAAACTCCCATAGGTCCATTCCATATTACTGTCTTAGCCTTTTTAATTTCCTCTTCAAAAAGTTCCCTAGTCTTCGGACCTGAATCTAAGCCCATCATATTCTCAGGTATTTTATCTATATCTACAGTTTTTATCTCTGTATCATTTTTAAACTCCTTAGCCACCACAACATCCACTGGTAGGAGTATTTTAACATTCTCTTTCTCTGCCTTTTCTAAAATTTCCTTAGCTAAGTCTATTTTATCCTCTTCTAAGATAGAAGTTCCTACCTCATAGCCTTGGGCCTTGAAAAATGTATAGGCCATTCCTCCACCTATGATTATAGTATCTACCTTATCGATAAGATTCTCTATAACACCTATTTTATCAGATACCTTAGCTCCACCTAAGATGGCTATAAAAGGTCTTTCTGCCTCCTCTAAGGCCTTGCCCATTACTTCTAGCTCTTTTTCTACAAGGAAACCTACTGCCGATGGCAACTGGCTAGCCACACCAACATTGGAGCTATGGGATCTATGAGATGTACCAAAGGCATCATTTACATATAGGTCTGCTAGGGATGCTAGTTCCTTAGAAAACTCCTCCCCATTTTTCTCTTCCTCTTCCCTAAACCTAGTATTTTCTAAAAGAGCTACTTGCCCTTCCTCTAGTTTATCTACTGCTGCCTTTACATCTTCACTATAAACCCTGTCATCTTGTAAGAAAAGAACTTCCCTGCCTAAAAGTTCTCCTAATCTTTCAGCAACCTTATCTAGGCTAAAGTCCTTGTTAGCCTTTCCTTTTGGCCTACCCAAATGGGACATTAGGATTAGTCTAGCTCCCTGATCTAAAAGATAGTTTATAGTAGGAAGGGAACTTTCAATTCTCCTATCATCTGTTATATTCCTATCTTCGTCCATAGGAACATTAAAGTCACATCTTAATAATACTTTTTTTCCCTTTACATCTAAGTCCTTAACTGTTTTCTTATTAAGCATCTATACCACTCCCTATTATCTTTCTCTAAAAAAACCGGCCTAAATTAGACCGGTTTTAATTGTTTATAGATTATTAGCAACTAACTTAGCAAGGTCTATAACTCTTTCTGAGTAACCCCACTCATTATCATACCAGGATACTACTTTTACCATATTATCTATTACCATAGTTGATAAACCATCCACTATTGAGGAACGAGGATCTCCCTTATAGTCTATTGATACTAATGGTTCATCTGAATATCCTAATATTCCTTTCATTTTTCCTTCGCTTGCTTCTTTTAAAGCTGCATTAACTTCTTCTACACTTGCTTCTTTTTCTAATTCAACAACTAAATCTACAACTGATACTGTTGGAGTAGGTACTCTCATAGCAAATCCATTTAATTTTCCTTCTAATTCTGGAATTACACTTGCTACTGCCTTAGCTGCACCTGTTGTTGTAGGTATAATTGACTCTGCTGCTGCTCTAGCACGTCTTAAGTCCTTGTGCTTAGTATCTAAAAGCATTTGATCTCCTGTGTAAGCATGTACTGTTGTCATTAATCCTTTTTTAATTCCAAACTCATCTAATAAAACCTTAGCAAAAGGAGCTAAACAGTTTGTAGTACATGAAGCATTTGATATTATATGGTGCTTGCTATTATCATAATCTTCATCATTTACTCCCATTACTATAGTTATGTCTTCCCCTTCCTTAGCTGGAGCAGTTAAAATTACTTTTTTAGCTCCTGCTTCTATATGTTTGGATAATCCTTCCCTATCTCTAAACGCTCCTGTTGAATCTATTACTATGTCTACCCCTAAATCTTTCCAAGGTATTTCGCTAGGATTTCTGTGGTCAACTACAGTAACTTTTTTGTCATTAATGATAAAACCATCTTCTACAACTTCTATAGTTCCATCAAATTTTCCATATAATGAGTCATACTTAAATAAATGTCCCATAGTGTTTAAATCTCCTGAAGCATTTATTGCTACTAATTCAAAATCCTCAACACCATTTTCAAAATATGCTCTTACAACATCTCTTCCTATTCTACCAAAACCACTTACTCCTACTTTAATAGTCATTTAAATTCCTCCTTGAGATAATTAAATTTATAATTAATAATTATAATATTCTTAAAATTTCCCTTGCAGCTTCTTCATCAGTTATAAGCTTTAGGTCCTTCCTTAAAGAAGAAATAGAAATTATAGCTTCTGCTTTTTTCTTTCCACCCGCTACTGCTAAAACCTTATCTATATCCTTAAATATTTCTAAGGATATACCTATAGTTGATGATTCACAAACCTGCCTTCCATCTATATCAAAAAAATAACCGAAGGCCTCAGCTACTGCCTTATTCTCCCTTAAAAAACTAATCTTTTCCTCTGATAAGGATCTTCTTTCTGCCATTTCATCTGCCCTGCCTAAGCCAAAAACAAGTAAATCTATATTTTCTATATAATTTGTTATTTTCTTCACTTCCTTAAGCTTAAGCATAGCTTCTAAAGCATCCTTATCTAAATCATCTGGTACATGTAACAGCTTATAGTCTGCTTCTATTTTCTCTGCTATACTAGCTGCAATACTATTAGCCTGGGTATTTACATTACCTCCCAGACCTCCTCTAGCTGGAACAACTAAAATTTCATCCCCTAGTTTTTTATAGGGCATTTCTTCAGCTATACTAGCCATAGTGCTACCGCCTGTTATTCCTAGTATTTGCTTACTATCTATATAATTAGCAATATAACTAGAGGCTTTCTTCCCTATATCACTTAGGGCTAAAGAACTTTCTTCTGAGTTTCCTGGAACTATACTTACACATTCAATATTTAATTTTTCCCTTAGTTCTTCTTCCAATTCACTTATACCCTTAATATCTAGCATAATAGGCTCTAAATCTTTTATTAACCTTTTCCCTGGCTCTGTTATGTACATACCAACTGTTTCGATACTAAGTAATTTAAGATCCTTTAAAGTCTCTACTTCAGTTCGTATACTTCTTTCTCCTAGCTTCATTTTCTTAGCCAGACTTCTCCTGCCTATAGGCTGGTTATAGTATATATTCCTTAGAATATCATATCTTTTTTCCATTAAAACCAGTATTTCTGGAACAATTTGTTTTTCAAGTTTTAATAAATCCACAAAAACACCTCATATCTACCAGAGGGCCAAGTTTAGTCCCTATTGTTTGTTTTTTGTCCCACTACTCAAAAAAAAGTAAAACCGACTACACTTACATTATAGACTAGTAGACTATCTTTTTCAAGTAGTATAATAGAACTGCTATAATATATTGATAAAAGAAAGAGTTTAAAAACTCTTTCTTTTCATAGATGACAAAATTCCCATTTCATCCCTGTATTTAGCAACAGTTCTTCTAGATATGTCAATTCCCTTTTCATTTAAATAATCAGCTATTTTTTGATCACTATA
>JASKZW010000157.1 GCA_030147425.1 Tissierellales bacterium | reverse complement strand
GTGCGCTTTGTTTGATACGCAAAATAATGGGCATAACCAAATGATACTTTGCGTAACTGTGCTTCAGGTTGATTGATAATTAAGCTCATTGTTCATTCTCCTTTAACTTTGTTCTTTTTTATGAATACGTATCTATTATTACGACCGCTGCGCTTGTTTATAGTAAAAAAACAGATAAAGGATATGAATAAGTATCTAAGTGACCTTATAACGAGGAATACACCTGTAAAACACAAAAAAGAGCGCAGCAGGTACGCTACACTCTCTTCTTATTAATCAGTATTCTTTCGTTTGATTTCGTCTACTAGATATAGATAGTCCTCTAATTCTAAATAGCGTAAGAATTTCTCGCACGCACTTTCTTTAAAAGTTTCGATGTAATCATTGATAATTAACGCATCACTTATAAACTCATCTATTTCCTTTAAATCACGTAGTAGCTCCTCCAATTTAATTTCTAAATCGGCGAAGTATTCTTCTTTATCATAAGCTAATATCTTTTTGATAGGGTCATTATGTTCAACGAACTTTTCGAGTGTGTCCGTTTCTAAAAGTACAGATACTTGCGTTGAAAGTAAGTTGTAAAACCCTTCAAGATAACCACCTGTAATTGTTCTAAATAACTCTCTTACATCCCATCTAGGTAATGAGAAAGTATAGCTGAATTTTTCTGCGTAAGGTGCAATGCCATGAGGTTTAAGTTCAGCATTAGGATGGTTTGTTAACCACTCTTTAAAATAGGAAAGTTCAGCATCTGCGAACGATTGGAATTGCTCCCATCCTACTTTAAGTTCCTCCTCTGTACCTTCCAACTCTTTTTCAAGAAGTGGCATCAAATCATAGGCTACTTCAGGTAGTTTTAGGGTAACGATTCGAGGTAGTTTTTCCGACTTTTCAATAATTGAATGATAGAGCTTATCCATTTCATTGATAGTATCTTCATGTTTATCGAGTATTGTTTCTCTTAATTCTAGTGTGGTATCAACCTCTTTGATTAACTGCGACAATAGTTTGATGAAGTTTTTTTCGTAAGATTGAATACGTTTGAAAATACGATTACTGTATTTTCCAATATCTAATCGTTTCAACAACTCTGTCCCTTTTGGTAACTCAATTCCAGCAATTTGTACATATAATAATACACCGTAAAGACACTTACGATTAGGTGAGAGAATGTAATGAGGAAGTTTTTCTTCAGGTTCTCTTTCCTTTTGAGAGATACCTTCAAATGAAAAGTGTACTTCCTCCCCGCTATTGATTATTCGAATGTCTGGTAGTGTTACAGGTTGTACAGAATCAGAAATATTTAGAATATACTTTTCGTACTCTGTTAAAAGTCGTTGGTTTGCTTTCATCGCAACAGAAATATATTTTTCCATCATCGAACTTATAAATTCCTCATAAGTAACCCCGACTAATAACTTTTTAAACACAAGGTCGCTCGTGTTATTCACTAAGTCTGTGAGTATAGCTTCATCTATGTTAGGTATACCTATTTCAACAGGTTGGTAAGGGTAGAAACTATAATCTAACTTCATTGAGAATAGATACTCTAACTCTTTGTAATCTTCTTCTCCCATGTTATAAACAGCACTCACAAATTCCGTGAATTTTTCTTTCGGAACGTCTGAAAGGTACTGTTGAAGTCGTTTGTTCAATACCTTCTCCATGACTTGTTTTACTTCCTCGCTACTTGCGTATTGATGAAGTCGCTGTTCGTAATGGGGTACTTCCTCTTTCGTTAGCTGCTTAAAGTCTTCGATATTCATTAATCATTCTCCTTTTTATCTTTCGTCTTTTTTATAAATACAGAGCTATTATTACGACCGCTGCGCTCGTTTATAGCGAAAGATAGAGAGATAGAGAAAAGATACGAGGAAGTGTCTGAACAACCTCTACATGAGTGACACGAGCGTAAACCAACCATAAAAGAGAAGGACAACAAAAAAGAGCGCAGCGGGTACGCTACACTCTTAAAAAAGTTCAAACTCCGTTTAAAAAAGTTCAAATTCCTTTGAACTATGATATATAGTTCCTAGTTTAGAAGTGTTTCCGTTCTCATCTTTGTAATATAGGTGAGCTTCGGTGTCAGCTTCAATTTTTTTCTTTTCTTTATCATCGTATACTTTACACGTTGTTGTGGTTATCTCTATATCACTGAAATACGTGATAGGGATATGCACATCAAGTGCATAATGTTCATCTGGAATCATATGTCCCCATTCAGAGTGAAAAAGAAATATATCTTTATTTCCTAAATCAAATTCATGTTTGTTTAGGATTTTTTTCGTTGAACCGAATGAATCAATCTTTACATCTGCATGACTGATGATTTCGCCAAAACTACCACCTAACACTACCTTTTTTGTTTCAGGGTCGAAAATCACCAAGTTATAAATCATGTGTTTTGCCCGTTTAGTTACATGAGCAAAAGCAGTCGGTTGTCCTTCTAAGTGATGAAACGTTATTTTTTTCAACTGTGCTTCAGGTCGATTAACAATTATACTCATTTTTAACTCTCCTTTTTTTATCATTGTTCTTTTGTATTCGTCCATACCTATTATTGGAACCACTGCGTGGAATTATATAAAAATAGGGTGAATAAGTAGAAAACCAAAAAGAGCGCAGCGGTTACGCTACACTCTTTTTCTTTTTTAAATCAAACGAGAAAAATACCATTTGCTTGATATTCCCAATACTTTCCGTAGAAATCATACTGAAACATTGTTAAATATCTATTGAGTTTTTCTACGTCCTCTAAAAAGCTAATGCTTGTCTGAAGGTCTTTTCGAGCTGTCGTAAGCGATATATTCAGCATATATGTCTTTTTATATGCATCCATGAAGTGATTCAAATTCTCTTGTGTAAGAGGTGCTTCAGGGAAATCGAAAGATAAACCATATGCTTCAATCACTTCTTTTTCAAAGTCAGCTGTATGTTCGCTATCTTCTTTAGTTATTACCTGATAAGCCAACATAACTCCAGGAATGTTTTCGTTTGGAGTAAAGCGAATAACTAAGTCGGTATCTGCTCCATTATCTTGTATTGTCGGTATTAAACCATATTTTTCAGAAAGGCGACGAATATCACGAGAAAAATCAGAAGTAAATTTCGTGATTAGTTCAGCTGCAGCATCATGCACTAAACTTTCTAGTGTATTACTGTCCACTTCGGTCGCATTATCAATACCGTAAGATTCAAGAGAGTGAAGTTCGCCTGATTCTACATATTCCATCATCTCTTCAACTTTATCGTTATACATTTCCCCACTACTGATGAGGAATGATTCGTTGAAGATTTGTTGGACATCCTCTTTTTTCTTACCTTCTTCGATGAGAAGGTTCAACTTTTCATAATTTTTCTCTAACTCTGCTACTTCTGTTTCGTGCTTTTCATGAAAACGAATGACTTCTTCTTCAACTCCAATACGTAACTGTTCAATGTTCATTATTCATTCTCCTTTAACTTTGGTCTTTTGTATAACTACGTAGCTATTATTACAACCGCTGCGCTCGTTTATAGTGAAAGGTAATGAAAAATAAAGAAAAGACACGAGGGAATGTCTAAACACCTCTACATGAGCGTAAAGAGCGCAACAAAAAGAAGTGCAACGAGTACGCTACACTTCTTCTCTAATACTGTATTCCTCACTCATTCATTTCATAATTGTTTTCTTAATACACTTATTCTAACAACTCTAACAACTCATTGCTATATTGATATTCTTTGATTATGCCTGATAAGAAGGCGATGAAGTCCTCCACAAAAGACATTACTCGTCCAAAACTGTACTCACTGTATTCTTTAAAGTGAGGTTTCTCCAACACTTCTATATTTTTTGGTGTATCTACTCCTGCACCTTGCGCAAACATAATTGCACCATACAGATATTTACGGTCAGAAAGCAGATTATCAAGTAATAGGTTGTTGTTCTTCTGAAAACCTTCTGTAAAAGAAAACAGCACTTTCTCATGATAACTCGCTACTCGAACATCTGGGAGTAGATGTGGTTGGTTAATGTCCTCTGTTTCAGAAAACTCATTCGCATATTCTGTTAAGTACCTCTGATTAGCACTGATTGTAAAGAGGATGAGTTTCTCCACTGTTAAACGAATAAGCTCTTCATAAGTCGCTCCGATACACAATTCGAATATTAGCGAATCTCCAAACTCTAATAAGTCGAAATATAGAGCTTTATCTAAGAGCGGCGATTGACCTTCGATGGCATGATAAAAACAGACTTCGTTTTCAAATTTTGTTGTAAGAACGTTCTGTAACTCATCATACTGCTCGTCTTCTATCTCACAAACCGCATCCACAAAGTCTATGTAATCTTCCTTTGGAATAGCTTGTAGATATTGTTGAAAAGGTTTGTTTAGTGTTTTCTCTATAACTTGTTTCACTTCTTCATTACTTAGAAACTGACCCAATCGTTCATTATACGGTAATTCTACTTTCATCAATTGTGTAAGGTCTTCAATATTCATGTGTCATTCTCCTTCTATAATCTATGTTCTTTTTTATAACTACGGTGCTATTATTACGACCGCTGCGCTCGTTTATAGCGAAAGATAGTGAAAGATAGTGAAAGGACATGAGGAAGTATCTGAACGACCTCTACATAAGCCACACGCACGGGAATACATAGCGGCAATTGAAATGAGCGCAACAAAAAAGAGCGCAGCGGTTACGCTACACTCTTTCTTTTAATCAACCAACCATTTAATTCATAGTCGTTGTAACTATTATAAAAATCAGTATCAAACGTTGTTAAATACGCATCCAATTTCTTTATTCCCTCTAAAAAATCAATTCTTTTTTGAATTTCTTCTTTTGCTGTTACAAGCGATGCTTTAATCACATCCGCTCCCTTGTAAGCGTTCATGAATTGGTTCATGTTCTCTTGTGTAAGAGGTGCTTCAGGGAAATCGAAAGTCAGGTTATACTTTTCTATCACATCTTTTTTGAAATCAATCTCTCGGTTACTATCTTCTTCGATAGCTCGACAAACAGAATCGACTTCAGGAACACCTTCATTCAGGTCAAAGAAGATGTTCAAATCTACATCTTCTCCTTGTTCTTGTATCGTTGGTGTGAAGCCATATACATCAGAATAATAATTAACATCATGCGAAAAATCAGAAATGAAATCTGCAACTATATCCGTTGCAGTAGCATATATCATATCTTCCACTTCGTCTTCTTCTAATTCTTCTGCATCTTCAATACCGTAAGATTCAAGATAGTCAAAGTCTTCTGATTCGTAACCGTCTGTTAAGTTTGAAGTGACATCTTCAAACAACTTGCTATTGCCGATAGTGAATGATTTTTTAAAGAACTTTTGAACAAACGCACTTTCCTTGTTTTCTTCGATGAGAAGGTTCAATTTTGCATACTTTTCCTTTAACTCTGCGACCTCTGTTGTATAGTCCTCGTAAAAATGAGTAACTGCTTGTTGTACTTCTTCAATATTCATTGTTCATTCTCCTTTATACCTTGTTCTTTTTTATACATACAACGCTATTATTACAACCGCTGCGACTAAATATATAACTTTTAATCGCTTTAGACACAAAAACATGAGAGTGCAATTACTACACTCCCATGTTCTGTTAAACAAATCGTTCGAATAACTCTTTTACAAAAGATGATAACTTACTTATAAACAAAAACATTACTCCTACATTCTTATAACTCACACATTCGACTGTATAAGTGACCTCATCTGACCTTTGAATAGAAGGTACATTGAGTAGTTGTGTGTGTTCAGGTAATTCAATCTCTAATGCGTGAAGTAACATCATGAAACTATATACATTCCTTCGTAAAAGATATACATTATTTTTGTAATCACCGACACCATAATTTTTATAGAGCGGTGGGAAACAATCAAACTTTGCTCTGTTACCGTCTTCTTCTACTTTCAATCGTAAATAAACTTCACCAAAGTCGAACTCGTCATATTCATAGACTTGTTGAAATGTTTTTGTATCAAATCTTAAAAAATGTAGATTTGATTGCATGACTGATTTTAACACTATGTCCAACATAGTTTGTAGGAATTGTTCATAAGGTACACCTTCGGAAAGAAGGTCGTCCTGAAGAAAAACATCGCTATATTCTATCAAATCATGTGTCATCGAGTGACTATACTCTAATTCACTGTAAACATAACGGTTAGTACCCATCATGATGAAGTATTCGATTTCATCCATCAAAACATCATCTGCACGCTTCACAACCTCTAAGAAAGCTGTATACTTCTCTTTTGAGATATGAGAAGTTACCAGCTGAAGCAATGCATTCCATTCATCTTCTACTTGTTGCTGCACCGTTTTACTCAAAACAAACTCTAACATTTCCTCGTTGTACAAAATCTCTTTAGGTGGTGTTTCTAAAAACCGCTCAATGTTCATTGTCATTCTCCTTCTCATCTTTGTTCTTTTTTATACATACACCCTATTGTTACTTCGTCTGTTGCGAAATATAGCAACAAAAAAAGAGCGCAATAAAAAAAGAGCGCAATAAAAAAAGAGCGCAGCGGTTACGCTACACTCTTTCTCTCACAAATGGTTACTTTATCTCGGCATTAGTCCGAAATCTACGTATTCATTATAACCTTTGATGAAGTCCTGTTCGAAAAGGTCTAAAAGTCTTTTCAACTTCTTTGCACCTTTTAAGAAAGATACACCTTCACGAAGTCTTACTTGCGCAAGTGTAAGAGCTTCATTGTATTCAGGAAGGCTTTCAAACGTTTCAGTAACGTGTGCCACATCTCCTTCTGAAAGGGAAGTGTTTGGAACAGTAAGAAGTAAATTATACTTCTTTACCACTTCTTCCTCAAAGTCAACGTCTTTGTTGACATCGCTCTTGATGTTTTCGTAGACATCAATCGCTCCTAAGGCAGCTCCATCTAGCTCGAAACTGACGTTTAAACCGTAGCCTTCATCAGAAGACGACACTCGTGATACTAGAGCGTGTACCTCTGAAAAATTGTGTACTTCGTTGGCAAAGAATGAGTTGAATTGAAGAACCAAATCGTGGACTACTCCCGATGATTGTTTCTTTAATTCTTCTTTAGTCAACTTGCTTGCATTTTTAAAGCCTAGTGATTCGAGATACTCTGCTTTTCCTGCAAGGATGTACTTGTTAAACCCTTTGAGAAGTTCTTTGTACAATTCCTCGCTAGAGATTGTAAACGATTTTCCGAGAAACTCTTGCACAAACCCATCCTTTTTACTTTCTTGGATAAGATTATGAAGCTCCTCATACTCTACCTTTAATTCGTTTAACTGCACTGTGTACTCATCAAAAAAACGAGTAACGTCTTTTTGAATCTGTTCAATGTTAATGTACATTGTCATTACAGATACTCCGAACGAGAAAGCCCATTACGGTGCGACAGCACCCCCTTTAGGGATGGGATGATAGTGAGGTCAAATACGAAGAACCACTTTTAACCGTAAGGTTTTGTGGTGCTTCAAGTATTCGAAAATTCCTTTCGTATTTTTGTTGCAGTTAATGGTACAAACTGATACAATAAAGTTATGGAAAATTATAGAAGAACAACCACAACCGTTTCGTTAATTAATTATCATTTTGTCTTTTGTCCTCGATACAGAAGAAAGATATTTCTTAATGATAAAGTAGAACAGAGATTCAAAGAAATGGTGTACGAAATATGCGAGTTTATGAAGGTAAAAGTGATTGCTTTAGAGTGCGACAAAGACCATACTCATATGTTTCTTAATGCACCACCTACATTAAGTCCTTCAAATATCATGGCAAAAATTAAAGGAGTGACATCTAAACAGTTGCGTGAAGAATTTCTTCACCTACAACACTTGCAGAGTTTATGGACACGTTCTTATTTTGTTTCTACTGCTGGAAATGTATCAAGTCAAACGATAAAGCGATATGTTGAACAACAAAAAACAAGGGGGTGAAAATCTATTGCAATTTAAAGACTTAAAAGGGAAAAGTAAGAGTCAATTAGAAGATATGCTTCTGGAAAAGCAAGATAATTTATTATTTGGATATAAAATGATTCAACAAGGGACACCAAAATCAGCATTAGCAGAGGAAATATGGAAAACTGAACAAGAAATTTCAATCATTGAGCGCAAGTTAAAAAGGGGGTGAAAGTATGTCGCAAACAATCACTGTAAAAATTAAATTGCTACCTACTAAGGAACAGGCTGTAATTTTGACTGAAATGAGTAGAACATATATTTCAACAATCAACGACCTTGTATCTGAAATGGTAAAAGAAAAGAAAAGCACTAAGAAAACAAGCAAGAACATTGATGTATCTTTGCCAAGTGCAGTAAAAAACCAAGCCATTAAAGATGCTAAAAGTGTTTTCAAGAAGGCGAAGAAAACAAAATTCGAAACAGTTCCAGTTCTGAAAAAACCTACATGCATCTGGAATAATCAAAACTATTCTTTTGACTTCACTCATATCTCCTTGCCTCTCATGATTGACGGTAAAGCAAAGAAAACACCTATTCGTGCCTTGTTAGTTGATAAAAATAACCGAAATTTCGATTTGCTTAAACATAAATTAGGTACATTGCGTATCACAAAAAAGGCGAATAAATGGATGGCACAAATTTCCGTAACTATTCCTACTACTCAAAAAACAGGATTGAAGGTCATGGGAGTAGATTTAGGACTAAAAGTACCTGCTGTTGCTGTGACCGATGATGAGAAAGTGCGTTTCTTTGGTAATGGTAGACAAAATAAATTCAAGAAAAGGAAATTCCGTTCGGTTCGTAAAAAATTATCAGAAAAGAAAAAGTTAAATGCCATCCGTAAAATAAACAACAAAGAACAACGTTGGATGGAAGATAAAGACCACAAAGTAAGTCGTGCGATTGTTAATTTTGCTATAAAGAATAAAATATCTGTCATTCGCTTAGAACGATTAGCAAATATTAGACAGACGACAAGAACAAGTCGTAAAAACGAAAAGAATTTGCACGCATGGTCATTCTATCGCTTATCTCAATTCATTGAATACAAGTCTAAATTAGAAGGTATTAAAGTTGAATATGTTAATCCTGCATACACAAGTCAAATATGCCCTAAGTGTTCCGAAAGAAACAAAGCACAAGATAGGAAATACAAGTGTAAATGCGGATTCGAAGGGCATAGAGATATTATTGGTGCAATGAATATTCGTTATGCACCTGTGGTTGATGGTAAAAGTCAATCAGCATAGGGAACTATATGTTCTGCCCTATGAGGGGTAATGAGATACCCTAATCTTGAGGACTGTTTAAAACAGAAATGGACTGCGAACGCTTAGTCACTCAAGAATCCCACCCGTTAAACCGTAAGGTTTAGGGCTTGCGTCTTTAGACGTGGGAGTCTCAAAACTCTCTCCTTCATCTTTGGTCTTTTTATACGTACACCCTTATTATTATTACTGTTTTTTAATATATATAAAAAGTTGTTAATCTCCTTCAAAAAAATAAAATAGACACACCTATCATACTATGTATAAATGTTATGTATTATATATGTAATGACAAATAACATATTTATGTACCTGTATATTTTTATAATAATTCGCAGTGGTAGGAAGTTAACAAACGCTGATATATCAACATTTATAGACCTATACATAATAATTATGTATAGGTGTTGTAATCATTATAGGTTTAGTTTTTCACAAAAATTCTTTAGGTTTTTATGGTCAGATTACAAAAGAAATTCTTTCAAGAAAGTTGGATGAAAAATAGTTCCTTCCTACAAAAAAAGAGCTATCAGAGAAGTATCTGACAGCTCTTTTTAAATCGTTCTTTTCATTAGAACGAAGAAAATGAATGGTTGTAATCACTAAATATTTCATCTGCTTGGTCGTAGAGGACTTCGAATATATAGCTTGCATGATAGATGTCTGTTACTACATCTATATCATAAGGGTCATCGCTTAAAAGGTTTCTTTGTAAGCTCTTCACAAGACTATACGTGTCCCCCAACGCTGCTTCGTAGAGTTCATCTTCGTTGTACGTTGGATATACACTAGCCAACATATTTAAACTTTCATCTACCGCTACTTGCTCTTCAAAAGGTAAGAGTGAAAGATAATAAGGGTAGAGCATATCCACCGAGTACATATAATCATTGGATAGCGGTGTAATATACCCCGCACTTATCAAGGAATCTTTGTCATCGTGGAAAAATTCACTTTTCATCATTGCAAACTCATGGTTTTGTAATGCTTTGAATAACCTCTTTACAACCCAAAGGTTCAACGCATCATGTAATGAAGCATTTCTTAAATGGTTAGGTCGATACTCAAATAAATTAAGAAGGTTATGAAGTCCTTTCATTACATCTATAAAACTCTCTAGTAATTTATCATCCATTGTTTGGTGAAGGATATAAGGTGACTTGACGAGTTCAAAGAGTTTTTCAAACTCCTTTTCGTGTTCGCTATTTAACATGTAAACGATTCCGCCAAAATTAAGCCCTAATTTCTCTTCAACATTGTACGGTGTAATATCCTTGAAAAAATTCATGTTTTTAAATTCCTCAATATTCATTAGTCATTCTCCTTTATTCTTTGTTCTTTTGCATACCTACATGACTATTATATCGTCTTTCCAATCAATTATAGAAAAAAGAAAAACAAGAGCGCAGTAATAATACCACACTCCTGTTCTATGTAAGTGTCAATCTATCCATAAGGATGTAAAAAATAAGTGTTCTGTTTCATAAGTGTTACCGAAAACCTCTATACGAATAGGGTTTCCGAAGTCGATGAGGTTATCCCATCCAAGAGTTTGTTTTAAATGTTCGTAACGGTCTTTGTTTATTTCTTCAAGTTTTTTTATCTATTATCGAAGGTTTATAGTCATAATAGAGAAGAATATCAAAAATATCTTCATTCGCATTTTCTAACCTTAGTTCTTCTTCAACATACCGTGAAGCCCAACATAGAAGTCCTTTGTCTGTCATCTCTGCATGGTCTTCAACGTACTTTCCTTCAGCAACACCTAAAACTAACTCGAAAAGGTTAAACTCTTTTTTCGACATCTGTTCTATCTTACCGTTAAGAAGTCCCTCTTCAATGAAATCGTTTGCTAAAGCATCAATACTTTTAATATACAACAGCTCTTCGATATTCATAAGTAATCAACCTCCTTTTTAGGTGGTCGTTGTCTACTTGTGGTGAAGCACAAAAACAACACGTAGGTACTCTCCCTATAATATACGACATTTCTCAAAAAACATGCGTGGTTTTTAAATTTAAAAACAAAAACCACCAAACTCAATAAAGGATGAGTTGTGCTGGTCGCAAAAGATAACAAGTGTTTAATATTCATATGTATTTTACTAACACATTGTAAGTAAACTAAACAAAGCGTATCTTTGTTTATGTTCTTTTTAAAGTGTTGTGGGAACATATCTTTTATCTGTTTTGTTATCAGTTGACACGTGATTGATTATGTCAACTAGATGCCACATCACTTAAAAGCCGAGAGGTATTCTTTCTCTGTTTTCCCTTAAATTAGTAGAAGTAAACATTCCTCTTTATTTATTAACGATATTATTTTTATGTAAACTAAATAAGTAAGAAGTAAAAAAGAGCGGTTTTACCAACCACTCTTCTTATCTTTGCTTTCTATACTTACTCTTTATCCTTTTCTTTCTTTTTCTCAAAAGATACTCTCACATAGAAGTATGGCTCGATGTGTGCGTTGCCGCCTTTTCCTTCAAGTGTGTAGACGATGTTGTCTAGTCCACCTTCTCGAACTGTTATATACTCTTTGTCGAGTTCTTTATTCGCTTTAAACAAATCAGATTGTTTGGAGAGTTTTCTACCTTTTGCCTTTTTATCGGTGTATTTATCAAGATTGACCTTTTTTACATTACCAATTCGTTTGAATAGATGAATTACTCTATCAAAATTCCCTTCATGTTTATACTTTAACTCGCTTTTTGGAAAGAAACCAAAAAACATATATTTCTTGTGGTTAAGGATATAATCTTTTGTGATTGCTATCCAATGAGTGTTATGGTCTGGCATGAAGTAATCAGAATAAGTTGTAACAGGAAGAAGAATAACTCCCTCCCCTGTTAAAACAAAATTTTGTAGGTCGTCTTCGAGTGTTGTTAATACTCTTTCAGACGATTCCTTTTCTACGACATTAATGTTGTCGTTAGTGAGATACTCTCCGCCTTCTCCTACTCTTACCACACTCGGTTCGCTGATTACTTTCAAATTATCTTCTGCTATCTTTTTTACAATGTTTAACCTTTGGTATATCTGTGATGTGTTATATACCTCTCCTAAATAAGAGTTCTTTTTATCGTGCTTTTTCTCATTATTTTCTTTAACCACTCTAAGAGTGTGAGTGATAATATCTTCTGAAACCGTTCCTTCTATTCCTGTATCATTTGCGATAATGCCATTAAAAAAAGCATAGTCAAAACAGTTTCTTAAACCACTTGTTTGTCGTAATAGTCCTAATTTTTCTTTGTTCTTTTTCATACTTCTTTCCCCTTTTTTCTGCGTTTTTTAAGATATATCTTTTTCCTTTTTTCTTTACTCTTTCTTATACTTATGTTGTCATTATTACGTCCGTTATGTTGAATTATACAAAAACTTTCCATTATTGGTAAAACAACAGATAAAAATTGATGAGAAAATTTCTTGCATTATACTGATTCCTATTAAAAGGTTTCCGCTTATTCTATGTAATGACAGGTTACTATATTGCTTTTTGTCTTTTTTTCTTATATACTTATTTGTGAATAACGTATAGATTTCAAACAAGCTATCCCACTATATAGCTGCGATTATTGAAATCATTTCACAAACACTCTCTTTTCGGGGAGTGTTTTTTTGTGCAAAAAAGTAAAAGAACACACAAAAAAAGCCACCAACACTCCCGAGTTGATGGCTTTTCTTGTTTTGAGGTACGATTCTTATTCAGAACAACATAAAGAATAAGGATACCTTAGGTAATTTTTCAACAATATATTAAGGTGCTTTATCACGTGCGTAGATGAAGACCTCGACTTATCCTCATCTACACATATAGTATAGTCCGTTTCTTTGATTTTTATGCACGTTTTTCAAAACTTTTTTTGTTTTTTTGTTCCATATTAACTGACAGTGTTCTTTAGAGTTTCAAATACATCTGTCGCATACTTTAAGTTGTACGTTGTATACAACAACATAGACAGCGGTAAATCTTGCTCTCGCACCATTTCTACGATGCTATGAAAATATATAACCGCTGCGTGTTCATCTTCCATATGTTGAAAGAACTCTTTTTTCGCTGGGTACTTTTCAATATACTCCCGAATACCTGCTTTCGGATAGACAGGAACGATTTGTAACGTGTCCTCTTTATCGTAATACAGCTGATTGAAAGGTACAGTATTAAACGAACGAACCACCGCTCGTAAGTCGTCTAACATCTTCACGTTCCCCTCATGGTAAAACTGAAGATACATAGTGACTGCCTTGTGAAAAACACTCCCCTCACAATGATTGAAGCGTTTCTTCGTTACTTGATTAAGTAACATCATGAAGTGTACCAAGTCCTCTTTGTCTTCTTCTAATACCTCTTGTAAGTAGTCATAGCCTTTCCATTGAATTATTTCCATTCCTTCTTCTACGGTCGTCCATTGGCGCAACTCTTTTAGTCGAACATCTTTTAACATTTGCAATTGAATCATCCTTTATTCTCCTTCACATTCATCTTTTTTATCTATGCAGCAGTATTATTACGTGGAAACTCGCAAGATATAATAAAAGAATAAAAAAGATGCAACCGCCATCATAGACGGTGCATCTTCTTTCTGTTAATGAAACGGAATGTATTTCTCTAATCGTTGAATGAAATCTCCCATTGCTTTTATCGCTTCACCTACGGTCGCATAATGCGTATCAAACTGTTTGTCGTAGTCGATTAATAGTTCGTAGATGTCCTGTTCACTCTCACGTTCTCGTAGCTCCTGAATATACTTTGTTGGAATGTGCATCCGCACTCCGAAAAGTGATTCTTCCGCTAAGTTATACTCAAAGGCTTCAAGTGTACTATCGGTTATATCTGAATGCGTGTAGTATTCATCGAACTCTTCTTCAAAGAACTCTACTAAGTCCGTAGCACTCTCAATTGTATGTGTAGAAGAAACAGGCAAAGGCTTTCCTTCGTGTCCTGTTATCTTTAGTTGGTTGTGAGGGGAAGTCACGTTGATATGGAAGTACGAATCGTTCTTATAATGAACAACTATAACTTCATCTATCCCGAACAACTGGTAAAGAAGTGGTGTATCAATACCTTCCTTCAACTCTACATGACAAGAAGATATGTTTGTAGGTGGTATTGGCGCAAGCACGTTTGCTAAGTGAACCAATTCCTCTAATTCAAACTGATACATCTCCTCTTCATCTTCAAAGTATTCAGGGTCATAGTCTTCTCTATCCCCAAACTGAAACTTTGTTTTTAAGCGTGATGCTTTAACTAATCGTAAATGGTCTTTGTTCACTTGCTTAAAACTCTCAATATTCATGGTATCTGCTCCTTTTATTTAACTTTTTTCTTTGTTCCTTGTTCTTTTTTTATGCATACACTCCATTGTTACTTTATCCGCTGCGATATATAGCAAAAAGACAGAGGGTAGTGCGCACAAGATAACCTATCTGTACTCATAAAAAAAGAGCGCAGCGGTCACGCTACACTCTTTATCCTCTCGCCTTTTGCTCTATGCATTAGACAAGCATAGACATTAATTCTTCTTTTTTCTCTACATCGTTTTCTTGTAGTGCTTCGATATACTCTAAGACATATTCCATATGATGATTTGCGGAATCGTCTAAACCTGTCACCTCAACTGTTTTATCTATCGATTCCATGTAGTCTAATACTTCTTCATGCATGTTAAGTGGAATGAAAGTCAGTTGATAGAGAAATTCCTCCATATCGGTCAGGTGGAAAGTATTCAACGTCTTGCTAATACGCTCCTTATCAGAAAGAACATCCATAAGATTTTGACGTTCTTCTCGATTGCTTTCCACCAAACAGAAAGTATAGATGTAATGGTCTACTACTTCGTGTTCGTTTCCTTTCAAAAACTCGAAAACCTGAACGAATGTCGGCAACTCCTCTAAAAGAGTAAAGAAATCTGTTAGTGATTCCTTCTGTACTGTTCGGCTCAATGAAAGGTATGTATCTACCTGTCCGTTAGTAAAGCCCATCGTTGCAAACTTTTCTTTTATTTTCTGTAACGTTTCAATGTTCATGTGTCATTCTCCTTTGATTTTCTTTGTTCTTAACTCTTTGTTCTTTGTTCTTTGTTTTTTATAACTTGTAACCTAAAGCATGTAGTCCTTCCTCAAAGGTGGACACATTATGTTGCGCTTGAATCGCTCGCAACAATGTTTGACGAATTTTCTCATCTTGCGAACGAGGGAATGTAATGAAGTCGAGTCCTTCTGATACGTTGATGTAATGTATCAACGCTGGATAGTCTTCAAACGTCCTCTCGTATTGCAATGTCGGTATGTTTCTTCCTGACAATGTTTGCGTGATAGTACATGTACTAATGTTCAGTGTGGCAGAT
>JASKZW010000078.1 GCA_030147425.1 Tissierellales bacterium | reverse complement strand
TAGCCTTTAGGGCAGCAAAAGAGGCAACAGAAGAATCTATACTAAACTCTATGATTTATTCAGAGACAGTTATAGGAAGGGATGGGAATAAGGTATATTCGCTGAGAGAATTTGAAGATTTGTTAAAGTAAGGAAGGAGAAAAATTGATTTTTTTTGAAAAAAATATTATAATATTATTAAAGTCAAAGAAGGTCAAAGAAAAGGAGGGAAAAAATGGAGTATAAAGATTATTACAAAATTTTAGGAGTAGACAAAAATGCAAGTGCAGCAGAAATCAAATCAGCCTATAGAAAACTAGCTAAAAAATACCATCCAGACTTAAATCCAGATGATGACTCGGCCCAGGATAAGTTTAAGGATGTAAATGAAGCCTATGAAGTTTTAGGTGATGAAGAAAAGAGAAAGCAATACGATATGTTCGGACAGGCCGGTGGCTTTTCAGCTGGAGACCATTTTGATCCATCCCAGTATGGTTTTGGTGGTGGAGGAAGGACCTACACCTATACAAGCGATGATTTAGGAGGCTTTAGTGACTTCTTTAATACAATATTCGGTGGAGGAATGGGAGGGGCTTCCAGATCAGGAGGAATGGGTTTTAATGTAGATGACTTGTTTGGTGGAGGAATGGGAGGACAGACCTATAGGCAGGAGCCTCAGCCAAGGAGGCATGAGTCAGAGATAAATGTTGATATAGAAGAGGCTTATAAAGGAACAAGTAAGTCTATGACCTTTAGAATTGGCAATCAGACAAAAACTATAAATGTAAAAGTTCCTAAGGGGATTTTACCAGGAAAGAAAATAAAGATAAATGGCCATAGATTTGGACTAGATGGAGATATTTATTTAAAGGTAAAATTCAACAAGTCTAAAAATATGGAAATGGATGGTTTAGACATAACTAAGGAGATAGGAATCTACCCATGGGATGCAGCCCTGGGAGGAGAAAAGATAATAACTAGTTTAGATGGGAAAAAGATAAAATTAAAAATACCAGAAAACTTTAAGTCGGGCAATAGGATAAAGCTAGCTAGAAAAGGTTATAGAGATATGAAAGGAAATACAGGAGACCTTTATATAAGACCTATAATAGAAAACCCGAGCAGTTTAACTGATGAGCAAAAGGAATTATACAGAAAGTTAAGGGAAGTATCTGAGTAAAGGAGTGAGAATATGGATTTAGAAAGATTTACTAGAAAAAGTTTAGATGCTATACAAGAATCTCAAAACCTAGCTATAGGAAATGGAAATCCTCAGCTAGAAGAAATTCATTTGCATGCAGCCTTAGTAAATCAAGAAGATGGTCTAATACCTAGGGTATTAGAATATATGAACAAGAATATTCAGCTTATAAGATCAGATATAAATAGGGAACTAGAAAAACTACCTAAGCAAAGCGGTGGAGGAGGGGGAATCTACCCTTCAAGAATTTATAGTAAGATTTTAATAGATGGGGAAAAGGAAGCAGAAAAATTTGGAGATGAATATGTAGGAGTAGAACACTTATATATAGCCTTATTAAAGGAAAAAAATACCCTGTCAGAAGATATATTTGAAAAGAATGCTATAAATCTTATAGATTTTATGGAGAGCTTAAAAGAGATAAGGGGTAGTCAGAGAATAACTAGTGACAATCCAGAAGCAACCTATGAGGCTCTAGAAAGATTTGGTAGGGACCTAACAGAGGAAGCTAAAAAAGGTAAGATTGACCCAGTAATCGGAAGGGATGAAGAAATAAGAAATACAATTAGAATCCTTTCTAGAAGAACCAAGAATAATCCAGTCTTAATAGGAGAACCAGGAGTAGGTAAGACAGCTATTATAGAAGGATTAGCCCAAAGAATTGTAAATGGGGATGTACCAGAGGGCTTGAAAAACAAGACAGTGTTTGAGTTAGATATGGGAGCCCTTATAGCTGGGGCCAAATACAGGGGAGAATTTGAGGAAAGATTAAAGGCAGTTCTCCATGAAATAGAGGAATCAGATGGAAGAATAATTCTCTTTATAGACGAGCTTCACAATATAGTAGGTGCAGGAAAAACAGATGGAGCTATGGATGCATCAAATCTTTTAAAGCCTATGCTAGCTAGGGGTGAAATTCACACAATTGGTGCAACGACCCTAGACGAATACAGGCAGTATATAGAACAGGATGCAGCCTTAGAAAGAAGGTTCCAGAAGGTTTTAGTAGATGAGCCAAGTGTAGAGGACACTATATCTATTTTAAGGGGAATTAAGGACAGGTATGAAATCCACCATGGTATAAGAATATCTGATGGAGCAGTTATTGCAGCAGCAACCATGTCTGATAGATATATTTCAGATAGATTCTTGCCAGACAAGGCTATAGACTTAATGGATGAAGCTTCATCTATGATAAGAATGGAAATAGACAGTATGCCAGTAGAAATAGATGAGGTTAGAAGAAAGATTCTCCAATTAGAAATAGAGAGGGAGGCCTTGAAGAAAGAAGCTGACAGGGCATCAAAGAAAAGATTTGAAAATCTTCAAGTTGAACTTAGGGATTATAAGGAAGAATATGACCTAAGAAAGGCAAAATGGGAAGAAGAAAAGAAAAGTATAAGTGCTGTAAAGGATATTAAAGAGGAAATAGATAAGACTAAGATAGAAATAGAGGATGCAGAAAGAAAATATGACTTAGAAAGATTATCCCAATTAAAGTTCGGTAGGCTTCCAGAATTAGAGAAAAAGCTAGAAGAAGCAGAAAGCAAGCATGAAGTAGAAGACAGGATGTTAAAAGAAGAAGTTACTGAAGAAGAAATAGCAGAGGTAGTATCCAAGTGGACAGGCATACCAGTAACAAAACTAGTTGAAACAGAAAGGGAGAAACTCTTGAACCTAGATAAAATCCTAGGCCAAAGGGTTATAGGTCAGGAGGAGGCTATAGAAGGAGTAGTAGATGCAGTTCTAAGAGCAAGGGCAGGAATAAAACCTTTAAACAAGCCAGTAGGTTCCTTTATGTTCCTTGGACCAACAGGAGTAGGAAAAACAGAACTAGCTAAGACCCTTACTGAAACACTTTTTGACGACGAAAGAAATATGGTAAGAATAGACATGAGTGAATATATGGAAAAACACTCAGTATCTAGACTAGTTGGTGCACCTCCTGGATATGTAGGCTATGATGAAGGTGGACAGCTAACAGAGGCAGTTAGGAGAAAGCCTTATTCAGTAATACTTTTTGACGAGATAGAAAAAGCACATACAGATGTATTTAATATACTTCTACAGGTTCTAGATGATGGTAGGCTAACAGACAATCAAGGTAGGACTGTTGACTTTAAAAACACAGTAATAATAATGACTTCCAACCTAGGTTCTTCCTATTTAATAGAGGGGATTAGGGCAGATGGAAGTATAGAAGAGGCAAATAAGGAAAAGGTAATGGATGAGGTTAGAAGAACTTTTAGGCCAGAGTTTTTAAACAGATTAGACGAGATAATTATGTTTAAGCCTTTACAAAAGGAAGAAATATACCAGATTATAGACCTGCAAGTTGAGGAAATAAATAAACGCCTAAGATCCAGAGATATAAAAATAAAGGTAGACGAGGCAGGAAAAGATTTAATCCTAGAAGAATCTTATTCTGTTCAATATGGAGCAAGGCCAGTAAAAAGGTATTTACAAAGTGAACTAGAAACTAGACTAGCTAGAATGTTAATAAAGGGAGATCTAGCAGAAGAAGATACAGTTTTAGTAAGCGAAGAAGATGGTGAATTAACCATAGACATAGAATAAAAAAAGCTGTCAACCTAGGGTTGGCAGCTTTTTTCTTATAATTTTTCTATAATTTCCTCTGTTCCTATAATGTTTTGAGAGATAGCTCCTCTAACTGTATGAGTAGCATTTACAGCCTGGGCAATTTGTAGGTTCATAATCAAAGAACCTAAGGCATAGGCATCTCCAAAACTTAAATCAAAGGCTTTTTCTAATAATCTAACAGCTTCCTTAGAAGCATTATAAGCAGCCTCATTTAAGTCCTTTCCAGCAGCTATAACAGCTGTATTTTCCTTATCAGAAACAATAGGCCAATTTATTTTCTTATTTTTAATTACTTCAGCTTCAAGAGTTACTGTACCAGCAATCTCTATACCCAGGGATATTTCACCGTCAGCCATTAAAGCATGACAGTCACCTAGAGCTAAAAGCCCACCTTCCACATTTACTGGGAAGTAAACTGTAGCACCTTTTCTTATAGTACTACTATCCATATTTCCACCATGTTTCCAAGGAGTAGCAGTTTCCCAATCTCCATCTTCCTTAGCTGGAGCAACTCCTATAACTCCTACCATTGGATCTATAGGAATTTTAATTCCTTCAAATTCAAAGTGGCCATTAACTATATCTAAGGTTTTTATAACAGAATCAACCTCAATATCATGGAATATTCCACTATCTGAAAGAGTACCTGTAATACCTTGATCAGCAACTTCTATATCTAGGATTTTCACCTTTAAAATATCTCCAGGCTCTGCTCCCTCAACATAAATAGGGCCAGTAGCTGGGTTAATATCATGGGAACCTAGACTACCTAAGGTACTAGCATCAGACGTAACCTTGTTGGAGAAACAATCCTTAGCTTCTACCTTAAATACTTCTCCTTGTTCAACCTTAACAACTGCTTCCATATCATTAGTAAATTCATATATAGCCTTGTCACTTGTTATAACTTTCATCTTAACCCTCCTTACAAAATTACTACTACTCTATCTTATACCACTATAAAAAAATTTCAACAAGTAAAAAAATACATATGCCGGAGCATATGTATTTTTTCTATTCATGCATTTTTAACAAATCTTTTTTTATTTTCCATAAATCATAGGATAAGTCTACTATATATTCATGAGGTCTTTCAAATCTTTTGACTTCATCCCATAAGGTATTTACTTCATCTTGGCAATACTTCTTTATAGTTTCTATATCTGGACTTTTGTAAACTAACTGGCCCTTGTCAAAGATTTTAACCAATAATTTACGAGCCACAAAATTAGTCATAGTTTTTCTCTTCCATGTATACAAGGGATGGAAGATTTCATAAGGCTTAGTGTCATCAATTTCTTCATCATGAGTAGTAACTACATCTGCCATAGCCTTGCCAGAATCCCTGTCATATAATCTATATAAGTTTTTAAATCCAGGAGTAGTTATTTTAGCAACATTTTCACTAATCTTTA
>JASKZW010000115.1 GCA_030147425.1 Tissierellales bacterium | reverse complement strand
ATGTATTTACTTTATAATCCATTTATAATATACAATTTAAGCTTTCAATTATCTTTCCTAGCAACTTTTTCAGTTTTAGTTTTTCCCAAAAGAATAAAAAAGAAATTAGGATACAAGGAAAATAGTCTAATAGATTCCCTAGTTGTAATATTAAGTGTTCAACTAGGTCTATTACCTGTGCAACTTTATTATTTCAACAAATATAATATATTTTCAATTTTAGCAAATTTTTTAATAGTTCCACTTATAGGCCTAGTCTTACCTCTAATATTTATTGTATTAGTCATCTACCCTGTATTTTCTCAAGGACTAATTTTTGCTTTATTAATTAGCTCTTTGGATAGACTTTTGGATTTAATGTTTTTTATCTTAGACTTAGTATACAATATAAAATTTGGCAGTCTAGAGTGTAAGAGTCCGAATTTATATTTTTTCTTTCTTTATTACTTAAGTTTAGCTTTTTTCTTAGCCTATATAGAGATTAAAAGTTATCCTATAAAAATAAATAAGGCTTGCTTAATCTATCTTTTAAGCTTAAGTTTAATATTTACATTAAGTTATGAGGAAGACTATACTTATAGGCTAAAATTTATAGATGTGGGGCAGGGAGATGCTTGTTTACTAAGTGGTTTTAATAAAAACTTTCTAATAGATACAGGAGGGAGTATTTTAGGAGAGGACTATATAGGAGAAAATATAATTTTACCCTATCTTAAAAAACATGGTATTTTTAAGATAGATGGAATATTTATAAGTCACTTTGACGAAGATCATTGTAGAAGTATTTTAAAATTAATGGAAGATTTAAAAATAGAAAATATCTTTATACCGTATTTTGATAGGGAAAATAATTTATGTAGAAAAATACTTTCTCTAGCAAAAGATAAGCAAATTAATATAAGCCTCTTAAAGAAAGGAATGAGTCTAAGGCTAGGAGAAAATTTGGCCTTTAAAATACTAGGACCTAAAGAGGATATATTAAAAAGAAATTTATCAGATAATGAAAAGTCTCAGGTTATTTTAGTTGAACTTTATAGTAAAACTGTATTATTTACAGGGGACATAGAAAGGGAGGCTGAAAAAAGTCTCTTGGCTAATAATTTACCTAAGCTAGACTTGTTAAAAGTAGCTCATCATGGTAGTAAATCTTCATCTTCAATTGAATTTTTAGAAAAAACCCAGCCTAAATATGCTATTATATCTGTAGGGAGGAATAATTTTTATAAACATCCTTCTGAGGAAGTTTTAGATAGATTTAAATTTATAGGAAGCAAAATATACAGGACAGATAGGGATGGTATGATAAGCCTAAGTTTTAAAGATGATTTTTTTGCAATAAGTACTTATTTACCCAAAAAATTAAATTTTTTTGACTTTGTTTATGAAAATATAACTAGTTATATATCTAGTTTTTTTGTCATATTAGTATTAATTAGAGAATATAAAAGAGGTGAAGTTTTTGACTTATAAAGAAAAAGTTAAATCAATAAAGAATATGGAAAGTCCATGCCTTATTTATGGTGAGGAGGACTATCTTATAGATGATTTTTTAAGGAGAATAAAGAAAAGTTATTTAAGCCCAGGATTAGAAAGTTTAAATTATAATGAGTTTTCCTTGGAAAACTTTACATTTGAAGGAGTATATAATGCTTGTGAAACTCTTCCATTTATGGCAGAGAAAAAATTAGTACTTATAAATAATGCAGATCTTTTTAAGTCTGCTAATCAAATGGATAAGAAGAAAAAAGAGTCTGTAGAAAATTTGAGGGATTATATAGGAAAAATAAGTCCGGATAATGTCTTAATAATTGTTGAAAAGCTAGATAGTATTAGGAAAAACAATGGTTTATATAAGGATATAAATAAGTTTGGTCAAGTATATGAAATGGAAAAACTTAATATGGGAGAGTTTAAATCCTGGATAAAAAATTATTTATCTAAATATGACTTAACTATAAATAATACAGACCTACACTATTTAGTGGAAAAAACTAGTTATTTAGATAATCAATTGGAAAAAAATCTCTATGATATTGAAAATGAATTAGATAAGATAGTAAGTTATTTAGGTCAGGGAGGAAATGTAGATAAATCTATAATAGACAGCGTAATAGTTGAAAGTTTAGAACTTAATATTTTTAAGCTTTTAGACAGCATAAGTAAAAGAAAGGCTAGGGAAGCAATAGATATTTACACTGAAATATATTTAGGAGGAAAGGCACCTTTATTTATATTACATATGATAAGTCGACAGTTAAGGAATATTCTTAATATAAAATTATTAAAGTTAAAGGGCTATAGTGATAATGCAGCAAGAAAAAAGCTAGGCCTATCTTATTTTGAGTATAATAAACTTTTAAAAGAAGTATCTAAGTTTCAAGTTGAACAATTAGAAAATTATATAGGACTAGCTTTAGAAGCAGATAGGAATATAAAGACAGGTAAGTACAAGGACAGATTAGCCCTAGAACTTTTAATAGTAAAATTATGTAGTCTATAAAACTAAAAACTTCGGTAAATCCGAAGTTTTTATTATTGTTTTATAGCATTTAATTGTTTAGTGTATTTACTTAATCTTCTAGAAGCTGCATTTTTATGAATAATATTTTTGTGAGTTGCCTTTTTTAATTTTTTGTCAACAACTCTTAATAATTCTTCTGCTTGATCAACTTCTTCATTTGCTAAAGCTGTTTCTAACTTTTTAATGTAAGTTTTTAACTCAGTTCTTCTTACCTTGTTAACAGCTGTTTTTCTTTCAGTAACTCTTATTCTTTTCTTTGCAGATTTAATATTTGCCAAAACTATCACCTCCATAACATTAACAAAATAATACTATCATGAAGGAGGTAAAAAATCAAGGTTTAGGATATAAAAGCCAATATAAAAAGTTTACATATTATCTATAATTGTATATACTATTAATATGATTTATAGATAAAATAGGTCTAAGGGGGACAAGTAAATGGCAGAAGGGAAAGCAATATTAAGGGAAGTGAAAGAATGGACTTTTAGTATACTATGGGCCGTGATTTTAGCATTCTTTATAAAAACATTTATATTCAATACTACTTATGTAGTAGGAATATCTATGGAGCCAACACTTTATGAAGGAGATAGGCTATTTGCTCAGAAAGTAACTTTATACTTTAAAAAACCTGAAAGAGGGCAAATAGTTATACATGAATCCCCTATAGAAAAGGATAAGGACTATATAAAAAGAGTCATAGGAGTAGAGGGAGATGAAGTTTCTATATTAGATGGTCAAGTATATCTAAATGGTAAGGAATTAGATGAACCCTATATAGATAAGGATGCATATACCTATTATGACTATGAAAATACCTGGCTTGTACCTGAAGGTTATATTTTTGTAATGGGTGATAATAGGAATCCAGGAGCAAGTACAGACGGTAGAGTCTATGGACCTATACCAGTTGAAACAGTTAAGGGAATTGCAAACTTTAGATTTTATCCCTTTGATAAGCGTTTTGGAAGATTAAAATAAAGAAATTTAAGGAGGACTAGGATGGAAAAAATTAAACAAGAAAATATAAGGAATTTTTCTATAATAGCCCATATAGACCATGGTAAGTCTACACTTGCAGATAGATTAATAGAAGCAACAGAGACGGTAAGTGAAAGGGAAATGGAAAGTCGTATACTAGATAGTATGGATCTAGAGAAGGAACGTGGAATAACAATAAAGTTAAAAAATGTTCAATTAAACTATAAATATAAGGACGGGGAAAATTATAGACTAAACTTAATAGATACTCCAGGACATGTAGATTTTAACTATGAGGTCTCCAGATCCTTAGCAGCATGTGAAGGTGCGATTTTAATTGTAGACGCAACACAGGGAATTGAGGCCCAAACTTTAGCTAATGTTTACCTAGCCTTGGAACAGGATCTGGAAATAGTTCCGGTAATTAATAAAATTGACCTGCCAGGAGCTAGGCCAGAGGAAGTTAAAAAGGAGATAGAAGATGTTTTAGGAATAGATGCATCTGATGCACCCTTAATTTCAGCAAAAGATGGAATTAATATAGAGGCTGTTTTAGAAGATATTGTTGAAAAAATTCCTGCCCCTAAGGGAGATAAGGAAGGACCTTTAAAGGCTTTAATATTTGATTCTTATTACGATAGCTATAAGGGTGTAGTATCTTTTATAAGAGTAGTTGAAGGAAGAGTAAAGCCAGGTATGCATATTAAATTAATGGCAACTGATAAGTCTTATGAGGTAGTTGAAGTTGGGGTAACCCAGTCCAAACAGCAAGCAGTAGATGCTTTAGAAGCCGGAGACGTTGGATATGTTGTTGCAAACATAAAGAATATCCAGGATGCTAAAGTAGGAGATACTATGACTGATAAAGACAATCCAACAGATGAGTCTCTTCCAGGATATAAAGATGTAGTTCCTATGGTTTATTCAGGTGTATATCCTGCAGAAGGAGAAGACTATAATTCAGTAAGGGAAGCCTTAGAGAAATTACAGGTTAATGATGCAAGCTTGGTATTTGAGCCAGAGTCTTCAATAGCTTTAGGTTTTGGTTTTAGATGTGGTTTTCTAGGCCTACTACATATGGAGATAGTACAAGAAAGATTAGAAAGAGAATTTGATTTAAATATTATTTCTACAGCTCCAAGTGTTATTTACAATGTTATTAAAAAAGATGGAGAAGTTCTGGAAATCCAAAACCCTACTAATATGCCAGATGAAACTGAGATAGAATATATGGAGGAGCCAATAGTTTCTACAAGCATAATGACTCCAACTGACTATATAGGTTCTATTATGGAATTGTGCCAGAATAGGCGTGGAGAATTTATAAATATGGAGTATTTAGAGGAAACTAGAGTATCAATCCACTATGATCTACCTTTAAATGAGGTTATTTATGACTTTTTTGATGCTTTAAAATCAAGGACTAGGGGATTTGCATCTCTAGACTATGATTTAAAGGGATATGAGCAGGCTAACTTAGTTAAATTAGATATTTTAATAAATGGAGAATTAGTAGATGCCTTGTCTATGATAGTTCATGAGGAAAAGGCTTATGAAAGAGGTAGAATTATAGTAGAAAAGTTAAAAGATGAAATACCAAGGCACCAGTTTGCTGTTCCTATTCAAGCAGCTATAGGATCAAAGATTATAGCTAGGGAAACAGTTAAGGCTCTTAGAAAAGACGTATTAGCTAAGTGCTATGGTGGAGATATATCAAGAAAGAAAAAATTACTAGAAAAGCAAAAAGAAGGAAAGAAGAGAATGAGGCAAATAGGTTCTGTTGAAGTTCCTCAGGAAGCCTTCCTTTCTGTTTTAAAATATGATGAAGATTAGATTAATGCACACCTAGGTGTGCATTAATTTTCTTTATAAGGAGGATTAAAGATGAAAACTTTAGGCATATATATTCATATACCTTTCTGTGAAAGTAAGTGTTACTATTGTGATTTTCTTTCATTTAGAGCTAGTGAGGATAATAAGAAGAAATATGTAGATTATTTAATTAGGGAGATAGAATTATATCAAAATAAGTATGATAATTATGTAGTAGATAGCATATTTATAGGTGGAGGAACACCATCAGCTATAAAGGGAGAAGATATTTATAAAATCTTAGAAAAAACTTCAGAAGTATTTAGATTAGCCCAGGATGTTGAAATAAGTATAGAAACTAATCCTAATTCAATAAAGAAAGAGAATTTAAATATATATAGGCAAGCAGGAATTAATAGAATCAGTATGGGTTTACAATCAATGAATAATGAAATATTAAGGACTATAGGCAGGACTCATACTAAGGAAGTTTTTTTAGATAGTTATAAACTAGTAAGGGACTATGGATTTAACAATGTAAATATAGATTTAATGTTTAACCTACCCCAGCAGGAAGATATATATTTAAAAGAAAGCTTAGAGGAAGTTATTTTGCTAGAGCCTGAACATATTTCTCTTTATAGTTTAATTCTAGAAAAGGGTACAAAATTGTATAAAGAATATAAAATGGGTAACTATAAACTAGCAGATGAAAATGCAGAAAGAAATATGTATTACAATTCTATAGCTTTGTTAGAAAAAAATGCCTACCAGCACTATGAAATTTCAAACTTTTGTAAGAGGGGTAAGGAATCGAGACATAATTTAAAATATTGGAGATTAGAACCTTACTTAGGCTTAGGTTTAGGGGCCCATTCAAATATGGATAGGAAGAGATTTTCAAATGTTACTAGACTAGAAGAATATTATAAATTAATAGAAAATGATGAATGTCCTATAGAAAATATAGAAAAAATAAATAAGGAAGAAGAAATATTTGAATATATAATAATGAACCTAAGATTAACTGAAGGAATAAACTTTAAAGGGTTTGTAGATAGGTTTAAAGTTGATATCAGGGATCTATTTTTAGAGGAAATAGAAAAAAATAAGAAGAGAAATTTACTAGAAGAAAAGTCTGGATATATTAGATTTACTGACAAAGGACGAGATTTATCAAATCAAGTTTATCTAGATTTTATGTAGGACTT
>JASKZW010000106.1 GCA_030147425.1 Tissierellales bacterium | reverse complement strand
AGTATCTAATATACTTGCAGATATTATAGTTGAAATGATACCAGATTTAAAAAAACATTTATATGATAATAGCATATTTATAGCTTCAGGAATTATCTTAGAAAAAGAAGAAATGGTTGTAGAAAATTTAAAAAAGAATGGTTTTGAAATTTTAAATATAGAACACAAGGGTGAATGGAGCGTAATAGTTGCTGAAAATTAAGATATAAGGGTGATTTAATGCATAGATTTTTTATAGAAGAAGAAAATATTCTATCTGATGATTTAATTACTTTAACAGAAGATAATTATAACCATGCTAAGAATGTTTTAAGATTAAAAGAGTCAGATAAGATAGAAGTTGTTTGCCAGGGAAAACTTTATTTATCTAAAATTGATAGAATTATTGATAGGGAAATTATATGTAAAATAGAGAAAAAACTAGAAGATGAAAGTGAGTCAGATTTAGACTTATATCTTTATCAGGCTATAGCTAAGGGGAAAAAGATGGATTTAATTATTCAAAAGGCTACAGAACTGGGAGTTAAGAAAATATTTCCCTTAAATACTAAAAGAACTATAGTTAGATTAGATAAAAAGGGAGAAAAGAAAAGATTATCTAGGTGGAACCAAATAAGTGTAGAGGCTGCAAAACAAAGCAAAAGAACAGAGCCTTTAACAGTAGAAGAAGTTATGGATATGGAGGACTTTAAGCAAGTAGAGGGAACGGTTTTAATAGCTTATGAAGAGGAAGATTCCCAAGGAATAAAGGAAGTTTTAAGATCTAAAAATATTAAACAGCCTATACATCTAGTAATAGGGCCTGAAGGTGGTTTTACAGAAGAAGAAGTAGAAAATTTAAAATCCCTGGGAGCTAAGAGTGTTAAGATAGGACCTAGAATATTAAGAACAGAAACAGCTAGTATTGTTGCAAGTTCTATAATCCTATATGAATTAGGAGATTTAGGAGTGATATAGATGAAGACAGTAAGATTTCATACCTTAGGATGTAAGGTTAATCAATATGAAACAGAAGCAATGAAAGAACTTTTTGAAAATGAAGGCTATAAAGTTTTAGAAGAGGGAAGCTCAGATATATATGTAGTTAATACTTGTACTGTAACCAACATGAGTGATAGAAAATCAAGGCAGTTTATAAGAAGGGCTAAAAGAAGCAATAAAGATGCTTTAGTAGTTGTTGTAGGATGCTATTCCCAGGTATCACCAGAAGAAGTTGAAAAGATAGAGGAAGTAGATATTATTATAGGTACAAAAGATAGGGATAAGATAGTAGATTTAGTAGAAGATTTTGATAGGGAAAAAGGAAAAGTAAATATAGTAAGTGATTCCAAATACTTTATGGACTTTGAAAAGCTAGAAGTAGATACAATTGATTCAAGAACTAGGGCCTATATAAAAATACAAGATGGTTGTAATCAATTCTGTAGTTATTGTATAATTCCCTACGCTAGAGGGCCTATTAGAAGTAGGGAATTATCAGATATAGTTGAAGAAGCTGAGGATTTAGGCAGGAAAGGCTTTAAGGAAGTTGTTTTAACTGGAATTCATGTAGCATCTTATGGAAAAGACTTTAAAGATGAAAATTTATCCTTAATAGATGTGATTGAAGAAATAGCTAAGATAGATTCTATTAAAAGAATAAGGCTAAGCTCTATAGAGCCTAAGCTTATAGATGATGACTTTATGAAAAGAGCAATGAAAACAGGGAAACTATGTGATCATTTCCACCTATCCTTACAGAGTGGTTCTGACACTGTATTAAAAAGAATGAATAGAAAGTATACTAGCCAAGAATTTAAAGATATAGTGGAAATTATTAGAAATTACATGCCTAAGGCTGGTATAACAACAGATATTATTGTAGGTTTTCCAGGAGAAACAGAAGAAGAATTTGAAGAAACCTATAAATTTGCAGAGGAAATTAAGTTTTCTAAAATCCATGTTTTCAAGTATTCCCCTAGGGAGGGAACTAAGGCAGCTGCTATGAAAAACCAAATAGATGGCAATATAAAAAATGAAAGAAGTCAGAAACTTTTAGATTTAAATGATAGTTTAATGGAAGATTTTAATAAGTCTTTAATAGGTGAGGAGCTAGAGGTTCTTTTTGAAAATGATGACAAAGATTATTCTGAAGGCTATGCAAGGAATTATGCCCTGGTAAGTTCAGACAATTTAGACTATAAAGGAGAAATAAAGAGAATAAAGATAAGAAATATTAACAAAGATTCACTTAATGGTAAAGTTATATAGATATTATGTCAAAAATATTATATAATGATTCTATGGGAGGTGAAGACGTGAGTGAGTGTATCTTTTGCAAGATTATTAATAGAGAGCTAGAAAGTGAAATAATATATGAAGATGAAAAGGTACTGGCTTTTCAAGACTTGCACCCACAAGCTCCTGTACATTTTTTAGTAATACCTAAAATTCATATAAGTTCGGCTAATGAGATAAATGAAGAGAATATGGACTATATAGGCCATATCTTTATGGTTATCGCAAAGCTAGCTAAAGAATTAGGTATAGATGAGAAAGGTTATAGAGTAGTAAACAATTGTGGTGAAGATGGACAACAAACGGTTCCTCATTTGCATTACCATGTAATAGCTGGGAGAAAGTTATCTTGGCCTCCAGGTTAAAAAATGAAACAAAGCTATTATTAGAGAGGGGGGAGCAAGATGACAGAAATTAAACTAAGTGATGGAGAAAGCTTAGACGAAGCATTGAGAAGATTTAACAGACAATGTGCTAGAACAGGGGTTTTTAATGAATACAAAAAGAGAAAGTATTATGAGAAACCAAGTGTTAAGCGTAAAAAGAAATCAGAAGCAGCAAAAAAAAGAAAATATAGATAGTTAATACATTATTTACAAGGATGGGATCATATGAATTTATTAATAAATTTACCCTTAATTGTAAATAGTTTTAATCTAGAACAATCAAAGCCCTTATATTTTATAACAGGGCTTTTATTACTATTTACCTCTATGGGAGTTATATATAACTTGTATTTAGATTCAAAAGGAAGTGGATTATTTTTTAGTTTTATATCCATATCCTTATTTTTTCTTATAAATATTTTTATTTTAGGAATTAATAAAAGCCACTTATCCTACTTTTTATTGGGGTTAGCCTTGATTTTATTTGAATTACTTATACCTGGCTTTACAATAGTAGGAATAACAGGATTTCTAATTTCTATATATTCAATCATTCAAACTTATCCTAATAATTATTTAGGCGGGCTGGTTGTATTTATAGTATTTGTTCTTTCTTTTATTATAATTAGGGTCTTGAAAAGAAAAGGCCATAGGATAAATCTATTTGAAAAAATAGGCTTAAAAACTGAAATTAATAGTAAGAACACTTTAGAAAAGTCCTATGAAGAATATTTAGGAAAAGAGGGGACAGCTCTTACTATTTTAAGACCTTCTGGAAAGGCTAGAATTGGCAGTGAAGTTTTAGATGTTATGTCAGAAGGTGGTTTTATAGAAAAGGAAAGTAAAATAAAGGTAGTGAAGGTTCAAGGAAATAAAATAATTGTTAGGAGGTATTTGAATGGGGACATATTATAATGTTAGTGGATTTAAATTAAGTGGAATTATTTTAGCCTTAATATTGATTGGTTTATTTTTCTCCTTTATACCAGTAGGATTATGGATAACAGCCTTTTTCTCAGGTGTAAAGTTAAAAATTTCTAATTTAATAGGTATGAGGCTTAGAAGGGTAAGTCCATCTAGAATTGTAAGGCCAATGATTAAGGCTACCAAGGCAGGCCTAACTATAAGTGTAGATGAGCTAGAGGCTCATTACCTAGCAGGAGGGAATGTAAACACCCTAGTAGATGCTTTAATAGCCGCTCAAAGGGCAAATATAGCCTTAGAATTTGAAAGGGCTGCTGCTATAGATTTGGCAGGTAGGAATGTTTTAGAAGCTGTTCAGGTAAGTGTAAATCCGAAAGTTATAGAAACACCAGAGATTGCTGCTGTAGCAAAGGATGGTATAGAAGTTATAGCTAAGGCCAAGGTTACAGTTAGGGCCAATATAGAGAGACTAGTAGGAGGAGCTGGGGAAGAGACAATTATAGCTAGGGTAGGAGAAGGCATAGTTACTACTGTTGGTAGTTCTGAAACCCATAAAAAAGTTTTGGAAAATCCTGATTTAATTTCCCAAACTGTTTTAGATAAGGGGTTAGACTCAGGGACAGCTTTTGAAATACTTTCAATAGATATAGCAGATGTAGATGTAGGTAGGAACATAGGTGCAAAGCTACAAACAGATCAAGCAGAAGCAGATAAACGAATAGCTCAAGCTAAGGCAGAGGAAAGAAGGGCCATGGCTGTGGCTAAGGAACAAGAAATGATAGCTGAGGTTGAGTCTATGAGGGCTAAGGTAGTTGAATCAGAGGCTAAGGTACCTCTAGCTTTAGCAAAGGCCTTAGAAGAAGGAAATATGGGTGCTATGGAATATTATAATATGAAAAATATTCTATCAGACACGGACATGAGAAGTTCTATTTCTAAAATCTTAGAAGACGATAATAAGGAGAATTAGAATGTTCATAACTATAATCCTTATTTATTTACTTTTAGCCTTTCTTTCTAGGCTTAAAAAGCTTAATATGCCAGAGCAAAAGCTAAGTGAGGTAAAACTTGATAAGGGAAAGTCTGAAGACTTAAGTAGGGATAGAAGGAAAGAATCAGAAGATAAAGAGCAAAACTTTAAATTAACTAAGAGTAAAAATTTAGAATCTAGTCTAAAGGCTGATAATAATATTGAAGTCAATGATAAACTTGGACATTTAAATAAAAAACAAAAGGAAGTTTTAAAAGCACTAGTCTATACAGAGATTATGTCAGGTCCTAAGGCAAAGAGAAAATAGATGAAAGCATGATTTGCTTTCATTTATTTTTATTTTATATGATATAATTAGTATTTAGAAAAGGATGATAAAGTGAATACAAACTATACTTATAATTATTATTTAGAAAAAGAAAATATTTTAAAACAGTTATTAGGAGACTTGGATAAAAATATAGATTTAATAGAGGATTATTTAGAGGTTAGTATATCTGTTTCAGATAATAACTTAAATATAAGCGGAGATAAGGCAAGTGTAGAAGAAACAGTAAGACTAGTAGATACACTTGTAAAAATAATAAAGCATGAAGGCTTTTTAACCCCTCAAAAGCTAAAACATTCAATTGAACTTGTAAAAATTGGGGAGGAAGGAAAAATAGAGAACCTGTTCTCAAAGCCTATATGTAAGACAGCTAGCGGTAAATCTATTAGGCCTAAAACATTAGGACAGTATAATTATATTAAGGCTATAGAAGAAAATGATATTGTTTTTGGAATAGGGCCAGCAGGAACGGGTAAAACTTATTTAGCTATGGCTATGGCAGCTACAGCCTTTAAGGAAAACAAGGTAAATAGAATAATCCTAACTAGGCCAGCAGTTGAGGCTGGTGAAAGTTTAGGATTTTTACCAGGAGACTTACAAGAAAAAGTAGACCCTTATTTAAGACCTCTGTATGATGCCTTATTTGACATAATGGGCTTTAATAAATATTTAAAACTTATGGACAAGGGCTTGATAGAGGTAGCTCCTCTAGCCTATATGAGGGGCAGGACTTTAGATTCAGCCTATATAATATTAGATGAGGCTCAAAATACTACAAATGAGCAGATGAAAATGTTTTTGACTAGATTAGGTCATGGATCCAAGGCTATTATAACTGGAGATATAACCCAAGTTGACCTGCCTAGAGGGCAGAAATCAGGACTTAAATCTGTAGAAAAGATATTAAAGGATACAGAAGGAATAGAGTTTGTTAAACTAAAGAAAGAGGACGTAGTTAGGCACTCGATAGTTCAAAGAATAATAGAAGCCTATGAGAATTATGAGGAAAACTAAGGGGGAACTTCTTTGATAGTAGATAAGAGGAAGCAAGCTAAGAAAAATAAAGGATTAGGTTTTAAAAACCTAGTTTATACACTAGTCTTTATAGTAGGTTTATTTTTTCTAATTTTGACAAAGATGGAGACTCAAAAAATTCATATAAAAGTAGGAGACCAGGCCTCTGATGAAATTAGAGCTAATAAGGATATTATTGACAAGAAGGCTACTAGGGACTTAGTTGAAAATATAAAGAAGAATAATGAAAAAATCTATACTAAAAATCCTTCGGTTCAAACTACTATGAAAAGGACCCTATCAGACTTTTTTTATAATGTTAAAAAGGCTAAGGGTTTAGAAGATAAAAACATTGATGAAAAAATAGAGTATATATCTTCTAACTCTAGGGTTATTTTATCAAAGGAAGAATATAAGACAGCACTATATTTAAGTGATAAGGAACTAGATGAATTTAGGCTAACAGTTGATGATATTATTAGTCAGATTATGGTTAATGGTATAACTGAGGGCTCTTTAGAGAAGGAAAAAGAAAATGTAAAGAAGAGTTTTGAATCCCTAGAAATAGATGAGGCTCAAAAAAAATTAGGAACATCCTTAGTTAATGAGATTTTACAGCCGAATAAATTTTATGATAAAGAAGAGACTCAAAAACGTCTAGAAGAAAAACTAGATAGCGTTCAGCCAGTAATGATAAAGGAACAGCAGGTTATAGTTAAAAAGGGCGAAACTGTAACTAAGGAACAATATGAAATTATCAAGGAGTTAGGACTTTTAAAGGATGTAGAACAGTCTGAGTTTAAAATTATAGTTGGAATAATACTATTAGTAATCTTATGGTCAAGCATGTTAGTTTTTTACCTAGATCTTTTTAACAAGGAAGTTTTCACCTCCAATAAGTATTTAATATTACTTTTAATTACATTGGGTATGATAGTACTCTCAAATATAGTATATAAGGCTTCTCCTTATTTAATGCCTATAGCAGGAGCAACTCTTTTAATAGCCATTTTAATAGATACTAGATTGGCTATATTTATAAATACTATGCTAGTTTTTATCTTGGCTTTTATTTTAAATTTAGAGTTTTCTGTTATTGCCATGTACTTGATAAGTGGAAGTTTAGGAACTTATATGATTAAAAATAATCAGGAAAGACAGGAGATACTTCTAAATAGTCTTTTTATTAGTATTTTTAATATAATAGTTATTTTAGCCTTTAGTTTAATGAAAAAGCTTGAGTTTATAGATGTTCTTTATATGTTAGGCTATGGATTTTTAAATGGAATAATATCAGGAGTTATAACCATAGGAACCCTGCCTATATGGGAAAATCTTTTTAAGGTTATAACCCCATTAAAACTTTTAGAACTTTCTAACCCAAACCAGCCTCTTCTAAAGAGATTACTTTTAGAGGCACCAGGAACCTATCACCATAGTATAGTAGTGGGAAGTTTAAGTGAAAGGGCAGCTGAAGAAGTTGGAGCTGATTCCTTGCTAGCAAGGACTAGTGCCTACTATCATGACATAGGGAAACTTAAGCATCCTTTTATGTTTAAGGAAAATCAAATAGGTATGTCTAATCCCCATGATAGGTTAGAACCAGCCAAGAGTGCAGAAATAATTATAAACCATGTGGCTGAGGGGATTAAATTAGCTAAGGAAAATAATTTACCAAAAGAGATAATAGAAATTATGAGTCAGCATCATGGGGATACCCAGGTAATGTACTTTTACTATAAGGCTAAGGAAGAAAATCCGGATGTAGATATAAGGGACTTTACCTATCCAGGTCCTAAGCCTCAGACAAAGGAAGCAGCAATAGTTATGTTAGCAGATTCAAGTGAGGCTGCAGTTAGGTCTATACAGAACCCAACTAAAGAGGATATAGAAAAGATGGTAGACAATGTTTTTAGGGGAAAATTAGAAAGTGATCAATTTGCTGAATCAGATATTAATTTTAAAGACTTAAGTTTAATAAGGGATACATTTATATCTACTTTCTTAGGAATGTATCATGAAAGGATAGAATATCCAAAAGTAGAGGAGAAGAAGGATGAAGAATAGGATAAATATAGAAGTTTTTAACAATCAAGAAAGAATAGATACAGACTTTATATCAGAAGAAAAAATTATCCTTCTAGTGGAAAAAATATTAGAAAATGAAAACTTAGAAGATAATTATAGCCTAGATATAGGACTAGTTGATAATGAACAAATAAGGGAAATAAATCAGGAAACTAGAGGAGTAGATAAGCCTACAGATGTTTTATCTTTTCCGATTAATTATGAAATTCCTGGTATAGAGTCAGTATTTTTAGGTGAAATAATAATATCTTTAGAGAAGGTTATAGAGCAAGCTAAAGATTATAAACATAGTAGGGAAAGGGAGTTTTATTATCTTATGGCCCATGGAGTTTTGCATTTATTGGGTTATGACCACATGGAAGAGGAAGAAAAGAAAATTATGAGGAAAAAGGAAGAAGATGCCCTCCAAGCATTTTCTATAGTAAGATAGGAGGCTTAGTATGAAGTCAAAGTCCTTAATAGAAAGTTTTAACTATGCAGTTGCAGGAATAATTTATGCCTTAAAACATGAGGTTAATATGAAAATTCATAGTTTTATAACTGTAATTGTTTTAATATCTAGTATATTTTTTGACTTTACTAAGATAGAGATATTAATTCTCTTATTTTCTATAACCCTAGTTATAATGGCAGAGCTCTTTAATACAGCTATTGAGAGAACTGTAGATCTTATAACTGATAAATACCATCCCTTAGCTAAGGCAGCAAAGGATATAGCAGCAGGGGCTGTCTTAGTAACAGCTATTAATTCTGTAGTAGTAGGCTATCTATTATTTTTTGAAAAGGTTAATATTAAGGCAGATAATGTTTTTGTAAAGATAAAAGCTTCACCAATATATCTAACTTTCATAGCTCTATTTTTAACAGTATTTTTAGTAATTGCCATTAAAACAAAGTATCAGAAAAAAGGTGGGACCCCTTTTCAAGGTGGAATTGTAAGTGGACATTCAGCAGTAGCTTTTTGTACAGCAACTATAATAAGCTTCTTATCTAAAAGCACCTTAATTTCTATCTTATCTTATGGCTTAGCCCTCTTAGTGGCTGAGAGTAGGATAGAAGGAAAGATACATAGTTTAAGTGAGGTTTTTTACGGGGCTCTTTTAGGTAGTTTAATAGGTATTTTATTATTTCAATTAATCTAGTAAAGGAGTAGACTATGAAGGATAAATTGTTAGAAAAGGCATTGGAGGCTAAGAAAAAGTCATATAGCCCTTATTCAAATTTTAAGGTAGGGGCAGCAGTTTTAACAGAAAAGGGAATATATACTGGGACAAATATAGAGAATTCAAGTTATTCGGCTACAATTTGTGCAGAAAGACTAGCTATATCTAAAGCTATAAGTGATGGAGCAAAAGAATTATCTTCTATATTGATTGTAGGAGATCAGGACCTAACCTATCCTTGTGGAATATGCAGGCAGGTTATGGCTGAATTTAATCCAGAAATGGGTATAATATTAGCAAATGATAAGGAGATAAAGAAAGAAATGTCTTTAAAAGAACTTTTACCTTATTCATTTACTTTATAGAAGGGAAGGAAAAATATGTATAAGTCAGGATTTGTAACAATAATAGGAAGGCCTAATGTAGGTAAATCAACATTATTAAATAGAATCATAGGGGAAAAAATATCTATAATATCCAACAAACCTCAGACAACAAGAAACAAGATACAAATGGTATATACAGCTGAGGATTATCAGGTTGTTTTTTTAGACACACCAGGAATTCAAATGCCTAAAAATAAGCTAGGTGAATATATGTTAAAGGTTTCTAAATCAACTTTAAAGGAAGTAGACCTTATAACTTATATGGTAGATGATAGTAAGAGTGTAGGAAAACTAGACTCCTATATTATAGAAGAGTTAAAGGATATAGAGACTCCCATAATCTTATTAATAAATAAAACTGATAAATTAAATCAGGATGAGATAGATGAATTAATATCTATGTATGAGTCTATGGATATGTTTGAGGCTATAATCCCTATATCAGCAGCAGAAGATAAGAATATAGATAAGTATATGGCTCAATTAAAGGACTTATTGGAAGAAGGACCTCAATACTATCCAGAAGATATGATAACAGACCAGCCAGAAAGATTTATTATATCAGAAATAGTTAGGGAGAAGGCCCTTAATAATCTAAGTGAAGAGGTTCCCCATGGTATAGTTGTAGGTATAGATAGGATTAAATCTAGGGAGGACAAGGATTTAATTGATATATATGCAACTATATTTTGTGAAAAAGAGTCCCATAAAGGGATCATTATAGGGAAAAATGGTAAAATGATAAAGAAAATAGGTCAAGAGGCTAGAAAAGATATAGAGGCCCTTTTAGCAAGCAGGGTAAATCTACAACTATGGGTTAAAGTTGAAAAGAAGTGGAGAGAAAAGGATAAAAAGTTAAAAACTTTTGGATATAAATAGGATGATAAAATGTATGGAAAAACAAGAGGTATTGTAATAAAAGAATTGCGATATAAGGATACCAGTAAGATATTAAGCATATATACTGAAAAAAAAGGAAAAATAAGTGTTCTAGCAAGGGGAGTATATAAGCCTAAAAGTAGGTTTATAGCTAACACCCAATTATTTACTTTAAATGATTACTATCTTTACAAGGGTAAAAGTTTTTATTATATAAATGAAGCTGATGTATTAGAACCCTTTTACTCTATAAGGGAAGACTTAGATAGACTAATGTCTGGTTCTTATTTATTAGAACTTATAGACTTATCCCTTGGTGAAGAAGATCCAAACCCAATTTTATTTAAATTTCTCTTAAAGGCTTTAGAGGTTTTATCTAAACTTGAAAAAGATTTTTTAAAATTTATTGTAGCTTATGAAATTAAATTTATATCTTTTATAGGTTATAGGCCTGTTTTATCTTCTTGCGCTAATTGTAAGAAGACTAATATAGAAGGAAAGTTATTTAGTATAGACTTAGGAGGTTTAATATGTTCTGATTGTGGAGAGCTAGAATCAAATTACTATAGGCCAAAATCCTATAATCTAGATAAGTCTATAGTAGATGATATGAAGAAACTAATGATGGTTGAACTAGATAAAATAGAAGAATTAAGGATATCAGAAGATAATATATTTTATATCCATAGAATTATGGTAAAATATATATTAGACAAGCTAGACAGGGAATCTTTTAAAAGTTTAGATATGTATAGGGACATAGGAGTAAGGGGTGATGAGGATGGAAATTAATATAGATAAAATCGACAGTGTGGTAGCTAGAACAGGATCGTCCTATAAGGATGCTAAATTAGCCTTAGAGAAGGCTGGTGGCGATGTAATTGAGGCTATTATCTTACTAGAAGATGAAAATAAAGAAAGTATAGGCAAGGAAAAGCTAGATGAAATTATTAATGAAATAAAAAAACTTGTTAAAAAAGGAAATGTAACAAAGGTTGTGGTTAGAAGGAAGGGTAAGGTTATTTTAAATATACCTGTAACCCTAGCAGCCTTAGCTAGTGTTCTTTATATAAAAATAGCCTTGTTAGGTTTAGGCCTTGCAGTTATATCAGAATCAAGTATTGAGGTTGTTAAGGATGATGGAGAAATTATCCAAGTAAATGACTTTATAAATAAAAAAAGTGAAGACACTAACATAGACACTAGTGATTATATAGATTTATAAAATTAATAACTTACACAATAATAGGAGGTAAAAAATGTATTTCCAAGATATGATATTAAAACTTTTAACTTACTGGGGCTCAAAGGGATGTGTGATATTAGAGCCTTATGATATAGAAAAAGGTGCTGGAACTATGAGTCCTCACACTTTTTTAAGAGCCTTAGGTCCAGAACCATGGAAGGCAGTATACTTAGAGCCTTCCAGAAGGCCTGATGATGCAAGATATGGAGAAAATCCTCACAGGGTTTACCAACATCATCAGTTACAAGTTATATTAAAGCCTTCCCCAGAAAATGTACAAGACTTATACCTAGAGAGTTTAAAGGAAATAGGAATTGACACTGACAAACATGATATAAGGTTTATAGAAGACAACTGGGAGGCGCCAACTTTAGGAGCTTGGGGCTTAGGCTGGGAAGTTTGGTTAGATGGTATGGAAATAACTCAGTTTACTTATTTTCAGCAGATAGGTAGTATAAACTGTGAATTAGAATCAGCTGAGATTACTTATGGTTTAGAGAGAATAGCCATGTATATCCAGGACGTAGATAATATATTTGATATTAAGTGGAACAAGGATATAAGCTATGGTGATATATTTAAGCAAGCTGAATATGACCATTCTGTTTATAGTTTTGAGAAGGCAGATACAGAAGTATTAAAAGATCTATTTAATACTTATGAATCTGAAGCAATTAAATATGCAGAAGAAGGCTTAGTTTACCCAAGCTATGATAATATTTTAAAGTCTTCCCATGTATTTAATGTATTAGATGCTAGGGGAGCAATATCAGTAAACGAAAGAACTCACTATATTTCTAGAGTTAGAAATATAGCTAGATTAGTAGCAAAAGAATATATAGATAAGAGAGAAGAGATGGAATATCCTCTAATAAAAGGAGGAAGTAAAGATGAAGAATAAATATTTATTAGAGATAGGAACAGAAGAATTACCTGCAAATGAAATTGACAGGGCTTTAAGTCAGTTAAAATCAAATGCTAAAAAATACTTAGAGGAAGAAAGAATAGGATATGAAGATATAAAAAGTTATTCTACTCCTAGAAGATTGGCCATACTTATAGAAGGAATAGAAGATAAGCAAGAATCAATAAAAGAAGAACTTAGAGGACCATCTAAAAAGATTGCCTATAAGGACGGAGAGGCTAGCAAGGCTTTAGAAGGCTTTATGAGAAGTAAGGGGCTAAGAGAAGAAGATATAACCATAAGGGAAATAAATGGCGAAGAATATGTTTTTGCAGAATATATAAAGGAAGGTAAGGAAAGTCAAGAAGTATTAAAGTCCTTTATACCTAAGTTAATAAAAAGTATAAACTTTAGCAAGACTATGACTTGGGGAGGAAAGAATATAAGATTTGCTAGGCCTATAAGATGGATTGTTTCCCTTTATAATTCAGAAATTATTGATTTTGATTTAGAGTCAATAAAAGTAGGTAGGAATACTAAGGGACACAGATTCTTAGGAAGTGACTTAGTAAGTATTGATGAAGCTGGTAACTATGAGAATTTACTTGAAGAAAACTATTGTATAGTTGACAAAGAAAGAAGAAAAGAACATATTGAAACTGAAGCTATAGCTTTAGCAAGGGAAAAAGGCGGAAAACTGCTTGTAGATGATGCCTTGATTAATGAAGTTACTAATATAGTAGAATACCCTAGTTTAGCTGTGGGAAATATAAAGGAAGAATATTTAGAATTACCAATAGAGGTGGTCGTAACCCCTATGAAGGAACATTTAAAGTTTTTCCCAATAGGAACAGAGGAGGGAAAACTTCTACCTTATTTTGTAACAGTTAGAAATGGTAGTCATGACCACATAGAGAATGTGGTAAAGGGGAATGAAAAAGTATTAGAAGCAAGACTAGAAGATGCTAAGTTCTTCTATTATTCAGATATTGAAAATAGCTTAGAATCCTATGTTGAAGACTTAAAGGATGTAACCTTCCAGGATGGATTAGGAACTATGTATGATAAAACCCTTAGAATATCTAAGCTAGGTGGTAAAATAGCAGAATACTTAGAAGTAGGAGAAGAAACTAAGAAAAACTTTACAAGAGCTGCTTATTTAGCAAAGGCAGATTTAGTAAGTCAAATGGTAGATGAGTTTACTGAATTACAAGGTCTAATGGGAATGGAATATGCTCTTCAAGATGGGGAAAATGAGATTGTAAGCATAGCTATATCTGAACAGTATTTACCAAAATTTGCAGGAGATAAGTTGCCAACAACTACGGCAGGATCCATTTTAAGTATAGCAGATAAGTTAGATACAATAACAGGTATGTTTGCAATAGGAATAAAGCCAACAAGTTCCCAGGACCCATATGGATTAAGAAG
>JASKZW010000030.1 GCA_030147425.1 Tissierellales bacterium | reverse complement strand
CTTATGCCCTTAAAAGTAGGGATATTAAATTTGTAGACAAATCTGTAAAATCTGTAGGTTCAAGAGTAACTAATATCTTTCCGCATTTGAGAGAGCCAATGACTGTTGAGGAATTCAAGGATTATTTAGAGAATTTTGTAATAGATTATCATAAAATTGAAAATGTATATGAACTTTCTGAAGAAGACATAGTTGAAATAGAGAAAATAGCTGATGAAAGATTTAGGACCTGGGAGTGGAATTATGGGAAAAGTCCTAGATATAAGTATGAAAACATAGTTAAATACCCAGGAGTTGGGGTTGTAGAATATAGTTTAGATATAGATAGGGGATATATAAGCAAGATTTCTATATATGGAGATTTTTTTGGAGAGTGTCCTATAGAGGAGCTAGAAGAAAAGCTCTTAGGCGCTAGGTTTACTGTGGATGGACTAGCTGAAAATCTTGAAGGAGTAGATCTAAATAAGTATATAAGATCTTTGACTATAAAGGAGTTTATAGAAGGAGTTATGGAAACTAATATATAATTGGAGGGATTTAGTATGCGTCTTAGAAAGCCAGAATGGTTAAGAACTAAACTACAAGGTGGAGAGTCATCTAATAAGGTTAATGCTTTAATTGAGAAGCTAGAGTTAAATACTGTTTGTGATGGGGCAAATTGTCCAAATAGGATGGAGTGTTTTGAAAGAGGTACAGCTACTTTTATGATTTTAGGTAATCACTGTACAAGAAACTGTAGGTTCTGTAATGTAACTTGTGCAAAACCTGAGCCGGTTGACCCAGAGGAACCTAAAAAACTAGCTCAAGCAGTTAAGACCTTAGGCTTAAAACATGCTGTTGTAACTTCAGTTACTAGGGATGATTTGGAAGACCAAGGTGCTAATCAATTTAGGAAGGTAGTAGAGGAAATAAGAAAGGTAGATCCAAATATAAGTATAGAACTTCTTATACCTGATATGCAAGGAAGGGAAGATTTAATTGACATTATAATTGATGCAGAACCAGAGATACTTAATCACAATATAGAAACTATACCTGATCTTTATGATACAGTAAGGCCACAGGCGATTTTCCAAAGGTCTTTAGATGTTTTAGACTATGTAAAGAAAAGAAAGCCACATATGATAACTAAGTCAGGTATGATGCTAGGTTTAGGAGAAACTGAGGAACAGGTTATAGAAACTATGAAAAAGCTTAGAGAAGTAGACTGTGATATATTTACTCTAGGCCAGTATTTACAGCCAACTACAGCCCACCTAGATGTGGTAGAGTATATTACTCCAGAACAGTTTAAGAGATATGAGGAGATAGGTAAGGAGTTAGGCTTTAGAAGGGTTGTTTCAGGACCATTAGTTAGAAGTTCATATTATGCAGATGATTTTCAATAAAGGGCTTTTATTAGAAGCTGATTATAAGTATACTTATAGTCAGCTTTTTTTAGATTTTAAATAATCTAGAAAACTGTAATTAAGCAAGATATTAAAAATAATATAGCTTTTGACTAAAATTATTGACTGGAAATAAATTTTATAATAATGAAATAAATATTTTATATTAAATTATAGATAATTAAATATTCATGTTTAAGAAAAGACAGGAGAACAGGGAGTACACATTACTTTTATGATAATATAAATAATGTTCTTTAATTATAAAATCTTCCAACATGCTTATAGAAGGTATTTTGAAGTACTATTTATTAGATAAAAAGATAAAAAATATTAGAGTTTTATTTGTCTATGTAAAAAATATAAATTAATATGAAATAGGGAAAAAATTATTTTAGTTTTTTACGTAGTTCACTTAATATGTATATATTTCATTTAATTTAAAAATGAATAAATACTCATGAAAATAATATAAATAATTTTCTATAAAAACTTGAAAAATAAATAACAAAGGTATACAATTGATAATAACAAGCTTGTTATATCACAGATTCAAATCTAAAATTATCAGAATATTAAAATATATTATAAAAAACATTTCTAAAAGATATTTATACAAATACTAATATTTCTAGCATGTCAGCAGCGATTATTTTTTTATCCAAATTTAATTAACTGAATATTCTAACAAAGGGGGAGGATTATGAAAAGTAAAAATTTTAAAGTTATAAGTGTGTTTTTAGTATTAGTTATATTCCTAACAGGGTGTGGCGGTAAAGGAGGAGTAGATAAAACTAACAAGTTGGTTGTAGCAACTTCAAGTGATGCTACTACTTTGGATCCATCAGCACAAAATGACTCTTTCGCAGCAAATGTTATGTCTCAAATCTATGATGGGTTAGTTGAGATTGATCAAGATGGAAATATCACGGAAGCTTTGGCAGAAAGTTATGAAATAAAAGATGATACTTATATTTTTAAGCTTAAAGAAGGAGTTAAGTTCCATGATGGTACAGAAATGACATCAGAGGATGTTAAGTTTAGTTTTGAAAGAGCATTAGCATCTCCAGCTGTAGCACATATATTTGCAGATATTGATCCAAATACTTTAGAAACTCCAGATGATTATACTTTTCAGTTTAAGTTAAAACAACCATATGCAGGTATAATAGCAGCTCTTTGTCATCCAAGTGCTTTTATAGTAAGTAAGGATGCAGTTGAAAAACACGGAGATAATTTTGCAACTAATCCAGTAGGAACAGGACCTTTCAAGTATGTTAGTTGGACTAAATCACACAATGTTATTTTAGATAGGTTTGAGGATTATCATGGAGAGAAACCTGAATTTGAAAAACTTGAATTTAGAATAATTCCAGAAGGTAACAGTAGACTAATTGAACTAGAAACAGGTGGCGTAGATATAGCTATGGATATAACTCCAAGTGATGTTAAGAAGGTTGAAGAAAACGATGAGCTAGAGCTATATAAAATTAAAGACTATGGTACAACTTTTATGGGAATAAATACAGAGAAAGAACCTTTCAATGACCCAAAAGTTAGAGAAGCAATTTCCTATGCTATAGATCTAGAGTCAGTAGCAAATGCAGTTTGGAAAGGTACTGGAGTAACTGCGACAGCACCTTATACTTCAACATTGAAATATTCTATAGCAGATCAAAATGAACCTAGGAAAAGAGATGTTGAAAAAGCTAAAAAATTACTAGAAGAAGCAGGTTTTAAGGATGGTTTTTCTTGTAGCATAACTACAAATGAAAGACAGGAAAGGATAGATGCAGCTACCATAATTAAGGAACAGTTAAGAGAAGTTGGTATAGATGTATCTATAGACGTATTAGAGTGGAGTGCATTTATTGAAACTTTAGAAAAGGGTAATCAAGAGATGTATATAATGGCTTGGATATCTGACTCACCAGACCCAGATATGGTTGTTTATCCTTGTTTCCATTCATCAATGGCAGGTCCAGGAGGAAACTATACTTTCTTTAAAGATGAGAAGTGTGACCAGTTAATAGAAGAAGGTAGAAGAACATTAGATGAGAAAGAGAGAGAAGCCATGTATGTTGAATTACAAGAAAGAATAATGGAGTTAGTTCCTACAATATTTATCCACAACAGTGAGATTCTTATAGGAGCTAGATCAAATATAGAAAATATAGAATTTACACCTTTCGGTTATCATAGATTTTACAAGGTAAAAAGAACAGATCAGGAATAGAAGAAATATAAGTTATCTATTGAAAGGAGTATGAATATGAAAAAATATGTTTTTAAGAGAATATTATGGCTTATTCCTGTTATATTAGGTGTTACCTTTGTTGTTTTTGGACTACTTGAATTAAGTTCAGGTAGTCCTGCAAGAACAATATTAGGTGTGAATGCTTCACAAGAGGAAGTTGAAAAACTCGAGGAAGAGTTGGGATTAAATGACCCCTTCCTAGTTAGGTATGGAAGATTTGTGAAAGATATGGTTATTCATCAAGATTTAGGTACATCATATATTTCAAAAACACCAGTAGTGGACGAAATATCTTCTAGAGTTGGCTATACAGTTAAATTAGCATTTCTATCCATAACTATAGCTGTAGTTTTAGGAATTCCTATAGGTATAATATCAGCTGTCAAACAATATTCTCTATTCGATAATATAACTATGGTATTTGCCTTATTAGGTATATGTATGCCAGTATTCTGGCTAGGACTTCTATTGATTTTGTTATTTTCAGTAAAACTTGGGTGGCTTCCACCATCAGGTTTTGAAACATTTCCGCAAATGATTCTACCATCAGTTTCATTAGGAGCTCAATCTGTTTCAGTAATCACTAGAATGACTAGATCAAGTATGTTGGAAGTTATAAGGTCTGATTATATTAGAACAGCTTTAGCAAAAGGACAAAAAAGAAAAACTGTAGTATTAAGGCATGCTTTAGGCAATGCATTAATACCAATATTAACTACAATAGGTACGCAGTTTGGTCAGCTTTTAGGTGGAGCTGTAATGACAGAAGTAGTATTTTCTATACCGGGAGTAGGCCGATTAATGGTAGATTCTATTAAGATGAGAGATACTCCTATGGTACTTGGTTGTATATTATTTGTGGCTATTGCTTTCTCAATAGTAAACTTGATTGTAGACTTATTATACGGATTTATAGATCCTAGAATTAAGTCTAAGTTCTCATAACAAATAATTATAATCAAAGGAGGTAGTAATGATGACAAATAAAAAAGGTATAGAGAGAAAAAGTAATGCTTCTAGGAAGTTTAAAGAAATATTTCATAGAATGAAAAAAAATAAGTTAGCCATGTTCGGTTTGGTTGTTATTATAATTTTAGTATTAACAGCAATATTTGCTGATGTTATAGCGCCATATGGTTATGAAACTAATAATTTAGATAATCAGTTTGCAAAACCTAGTAGGGAGCATTTATTTGGTACAGATGAACTAGGTAGAGATATTTTTAGTAGAATAGTTTATGGTTCTAGAATATCTTTGCAAGTAGGTTTTATTTCAGTTGGTATAGCCTTAGTCTTAGGAGTATTATTAGGATCATTAGCAGGGTTTTATGGTGGAAAGGTAGACATGATTCTTATGAGGTTTATAGATATACTCCAATCATTACCAGATATATTAATGGCAATAGCAATTATGGCAGTACTAGAACCAGGTCTATCAAACTTAATGATCGCAGTTGGACTGGCATCAATTCCAGGATATGCAAAAATAGTAAGATCATCTGTTTTAGCAATAAAAGATAATGAATTTGTCGAAGCTGCTAGATCAAATGGGTCATCAGATTTTAGGATAATCACCAAGCATATAATTCCAAACTGTTTAGCTCCTATAATAGTTCAAGCTACATTAGGTGTAGCATACGCTATTATAAATGCGGCAGGTTTAAGTTTCATCGGGTTAGGTTTAGAGCCACCAACTCCAGAATGGGGAGCTATGTTGTCAGGTGGTAGGGCTTATATAAGAGACTATCCACATATGACAATGTTTCCAGGTTTAGCAATAATGATAACTATACTTGCACTTAATGTTTTAGGAGATGGACTAAGAGATGCTTTAGACCCAAAATTGAAACAGTAAGGAGGATTATAAATGGAAGAATTATTAAAAATAAAGAATCTAAGTGTACAATATAATACAGATGATGGAAATTTTAAAGCAGTTAATAATTTAGATTTAATGATTAGGAAGGGAGAAACTTTAGGTTTTGTAGGAGAAACAGGTGCAGGCAAAACCACAACGGCCTTAAGTATTATGAATTTAATTCCAAATCCTCCAGGAGAAATAACGGAGGGGAAAATACTATTTGAGGATGGAGACATTCTGAAAAAGACCGAAAAAGAGATGACAGATATACGTGGAAATAAAATTTCAATGATTTTCCAAGATCCTATGACATCTTTAAATCCGATTATGACAGTAGGAAAACAGATAGCAGAGGTTGTAGAGCTTCACCAAGATATTCCTAAGAGTGAAATAAGAAAAAAATCAGAAGAAATGTTGGAAGTTGTAGGCATAAAGAAGGAAAGATTTGATGACTATCCTCATCAGTTTAGTGGTGGAATGAAACAGAGAGTTGTAATAGCTATGGCTCTAGCTTGTAATCCAAAGTTAATAATAGCTGATGAGCCGACTACTGCTTTAGACGTGACAATTCAAGCTCAAGTTTTGGAATTAATGAAAGAATTAAAAGATAAATACAAAACATCTATATTACTTATAACACATGATTTAGGTGTAGTTGCAGAAATTTGTGACTATGTAGCTATTATGTATGCAGGTACATCTATAGAGTATGCAGATGTAAAGGAATTGTATGAAAACCCATTACATCCATATACAGTAGGTTTATTTAATTCTATACCTAGCTTAGATGAGGATGTGGAAAAGCTATCTGTAATTGCGGGTACACCGCCTGATCCCTCTAATCTTCCTACAGGATGTAGGTTTCATCCAAGATGCCCTGAGTGTATGGAAATATGTAAAAAACAAGCTCCAAAAAGTATAGAAATAAAGGAAGGCCATTTTGTTTCATGTTTTCTATATGATAAGGATATAAAAGGAGCTGATATAAATGAGTAAGGTTTTAATTGAGATAAATAATTTAAAGAAGTATTTTTATACTAATAAAGGACCACTTCATGCAGTTGACAATTTAAACTTTGATATATATAAAGGTGAGACTCTTGGAGTTGTAGGTGAGTCAGGTTGTGGAAAATCTACTGCAGGTAGAGCGATATTAAGATTACATGAACCTACCAGTGGAGAAGTACTCTATGATGGAAAAAATATTTTAAATTATAATAGAAAAGAAATGAATGAAATGAGAAAAAAAATGCAGATAGTTTTCCAAGACCCTTACTCTTCTTTGAATCCAAGATTAAGTGTCTTTGACTTAATAGCAGACCCACTATACGTTAATAAGGATGTAGTTCCTAAAGATAAAATAGGTGAAAGAGTTCAAGAGGTTATGGAATTAGTAGGCTTAGAGGAGAATACAGCAAATTCTTTTCCTCATGAACTGGATGGGGGTAGAAGGCAAAGAGTTGGTATAGCTAGATCCCTTATACTAAGACCTGAGTTTATTGTGCTTGATGAGCCAGTATCTGCTTTAGATGTTAGTATTCAAGCACAGATATTAAACTTATTAGATGAGTTGCAGGAAGACTTAGGCTTAACCTATATGTTTATAGCCCATGATTTAAGTGTAGTAAAACATATAAGTGATAGGATTGCAGTTATGTATCTAGGTAAGTTTGTTGAACTTACTGATTATAATACTATATTTAAGAATCCATTGCATCCTTATACTCAGGCTTTGCTGTCAGCTATACCTATTCCCAAGGTAGGTTTAGAAAGAGAAAGGATAGTTTTAAAGGGAGATGTTCCAAGCCCTATTAATCCAGAACCAGGATGTGGATTTTATGGAAGATGCAGATATAGAAAAGATGTATGTAAGGAAAAGGCTCCTGAATTACTAGAGAAAGAGCCTGGACATTTTGTAGCTTGTCATTTAATATAATAAAGCAATATAAATTTAAATATACTTTTTTGACTAAAGGTAGTTCACTACCTTTAGTCAATACATAAAAAAGTCCCTTTTCAGGGACTTTTTCTTATTTATTTAAGTTTTTAACTTCTTTAAAGAGGTCTTTGTTTTCTTCTATAACCATGTCATTACCTAGAACACATAAATATTCTTTTTCCATAGTTTCCTCTAAGATAGGAACCAGCTGCTTTAAATCATCAAGGCTAGTTTCTATAGTTTCCTTTCTGATTTGATCAAGCTCTTCCTTAGTAATTCCATTAATATATCTATTAGTAGCTCTAGCTCCCTTACCAGCAGGAGTTGATGGAGAATCCATACTTCCAATAGCTCCTATTATATTTGTAGTAAGGTCTTCTTCATTTATCTCTAGCTCTGAGATATATTCACCCATTTTATTATAAACATCAATAGTATTTGTTAAATTTGGGTCCCTGTAAGATCTAGTAGTTAATATTCCACTAGTTCCCATGGTAATTCCTACACCATAAGCTCCACCTTGGGCCCTTACCTTATTGTGTAAATAGTCTACATTTAATAAGGTTGTTAATACATTCATAGCTCCTGTATATTCATAGCCTAATCTTCTAAAGTTATATCCTTTTGCTACATATTGAACATTAGACATGGACTTAATACCTTCATTTCTAGCTTCATCTTTAAAGGAGTATTTTTCGGCTTCAAAGCTTTCCTTATTTAATTTAGATATAAAGTTTTCTTTTTCATCCATAAATAAATCAAAGTCAGCCTTATCACCTGTAAAGGAGATAAGTAGATTATTTAAATTAAATATTTTTGAGTAAATATTATTTAAACTATCTATTAAACTATCCGCTTCCTTATCAAAATTTTGTACCAGGTCAGATAAGAACCAGTAGAAATCTAATCCAGTAACTTTTTCATTATAATTCCTTATAGGTGAAAAATAAGAAGCTACCCTATTAGCTGCAACAACATTACCCATTTGGAAGATTCCCATTTCAATCCTGGATTTCATTTGTTGAAGCAATTCTTTTATACGGTTCTTATCTTCAAACTTAGTGTTAAAAGTTATTTCATTTATTAGCTCTATACTTCTTTCAATATTATCCTTTGTTGTTTTTGTAGAAATATTAAATTTAGGATAATAAATGCTATCATCATACTTATGTCCGTGGGCTGAAGGTCCAAAGCTAATTCCACCTGTAGCTATATAAACTTGGTTATCTAAATCTTCATAGCTATAATTCTCTGTATCTAAATCTCCCAACAAGTGTCCTAAAATAGAAAGATATTTTAATTCTTCTTCCTTTATCATAGAACTATCAAAAATAAAGCTAAAGTAGGAAATACCACTAGTAAAGATGTCATGGTATAAAGCGGTATATTCATCTTTTTTAATAACTTCTTGAGGAATATCTTCAACCTCGTCTTCTATATCATCTAAGCCTAGTCTAGGTATAGTTTCCTTATCTTCAGGGCTATCCTCAGACATTTGATAAGCTTTAAGTTTTTTATTTTTTTCAATAAGTTCCTCTAATTCTTCCTCAGTTAAGGCTTCTTTAAAGTCTTTTAGCTCTTTTGCAATTCTTTCATTTTCTT
>JASKZW010000153.1 GCA_030147425.1 Tissierellales bacterium | reverse complement strand
CGCTATAAGAAGTAAGTGAATAATAGAGTAGGGAAGTTCCTATACTAAAGAGTAGGAGGGATGCATTCATGGAAAAACAATTTCAAGACTTTTTTGAGTTTGACCATATTCAAGATTCACTCGATTTGAATTATTACAAAGACCCGAATCATGTACAGGCGAATATTTTTATTCCACCTGAAGCACTCACATTAAACAACCCTGATTTAAACGAAGAAAAAGGGTATATGAGCCATGCTAATTATCTAGTACCTGTACAAGTTATTATTCACAACAACTGGATAATCAACAATGGGGATATAAATGATTACACTATCATTCAAACAAACGATGAAAAAGTACAGGACTATATTTTGTTACCTATCTTTTTCCGTCATCCTCGACCATTCACACGAGATGCGGTTTTTGGGTACACATCACGAAACCTACTAATTCATTACTTCAATCTTCTTTTAGGGTATGACGAAACACCCGATGAGATTATTGAATTAGCGAAGTTGTGTTTACCAATTGTCGCTAACCGTCCATCGAAGCTATCCAGTTAAGCTATTCGATAAAAAGAGCTGCCTTTTAACAAAGGTGGCTTTTTTAGATTCTACCTATTCTGCATAACTGCAAAGAGAACAAACTATACTACATACTAGAATGAAAATTACCAAAGGCGAAGAAGACGAAAAAACAAAAGGAGTTGCGTTACAGATGTTTAAAAAAGAAAAGACACCATCTAAAGACTACTTCCCGTTCAACGAAGAAAACCACGCTATCGACATCCCTGAATATTCCGACCATGAAACACTAGCGAGCATCCCTTACAGTGCATTGATGCTAAACAACCCTGTATCTACCCCAAAAGGAATAGAGGTCATGTTTAACAGTCGTGTAACCTACATGGTTCGAAAAGATGTTGCGAATAAATATTTAAAAGCAGATAAGACGACCTTACCGCTAGAAACCGCTGAACAAGTTGACTACATGGATGGAGAGATGTATCAACTAATTACATTCATCATTTCTCATGACGAACCATTCGCTATGCCTGTCGTTTTTGCTTACGTTAACAAGAAGTTATTAGAGTACATCATCCGAAGTACGCAACAAAAGATAAGTAAAAAAGAATTAAAGGAATTGCTCACCTACTCACTTCCGTTAATTAAAGAAAATGAATGACACACTACCTGTCTGCTATGAGCGGACAGGTTTTTTGCATAATTCCTTAGGAAACGACCTATCCTTTAAGTAGATAAGGAAAAAGAAAGTAGGAGATATTATGAAAAACACTTTAAGAACGATGGCTCGTGTAGGGATAGCCACAACTATCATGTCGGCAACAGCGTTAACTTTACTACACGACACAACGCAAGCGACTTCATCGGATAGTAACAACACTATGGAAGATACAACCGCTGCGTTAATGCTATCAACGTCATCAGACGAAGTAACACTCGTACCTTCTACGGAACAAACACGACCAGTACCCATCGAGAAAAGTAATCATGTTAAAACACACACAACGAACTTTCAAACAGTAAAGGGAATAGGTGATTTTCCGAATGAAAACAATCGCTCAAAGAACACCAAAGCGTTTTCTCATACTGTTAATGAGGATGGAAGGACTTTGATTCAACGAAAATTTCATCCCATTCAAGATTTAAAGACCGACTATACAATTCGAGAGTTTCTTTCAACGAATGAAGAAATTCAGTCACTGAAACTCTATCTCGTTCCTGCGAATAGTTTGGTTGTACAAAAGTCACCAAGTAAAGAAGTTTTTAAACAGCACCTTGAACTACCTACACACCTTTACGAGGTAGATGTATCAGAAGGGATGTATTCAATCACGATTTATCGTGACGTTGCGCAAAAGGCTTTTCTTGAAGGACAAACCTTCTTATTAGTGACAGAGAAAAAACGCACGAATAAAACAAAACCCGTTGCTTTCTCTGTCCATAAAAGCTATACACCCGTCACAAAATCATTACTGTCATATAATCACGATACCTATGACATCACAAAAGCTAATCACGTGAAATATCTGACAGGAACGAAAGAGGAGCAAAGCAAACTTCCGAACAGCTACCCACTGCAATTAACGTTCACGGAAGAACAAGTAACTAACGGTCATTACATTCATATTGTTGATGAGAACGGTAAAATACTTGAAGAAATATTCCCTTTAAGTACGACCAAAAGAACGAATACCTTAATTAGTCAAAATCAAGCCTATTACATTAACGAATATTACTTTGCGAAGAAGTTGAACACATTAGTCGTAAAAGGTGTACAACAGATTGATTACACAACCTTACCTTTAACGGAGGATAAGGAAAGTACATCCTCGCCACTAGGTGAAAAAACAACTTCCCTTCCAACAAGTGAAGTTTCGAAAGAGTTAAGTGGGAATGAAGCAACGACAAGTAACATCCTTTCGGACACACCTTTACAAGATAAAGAAGAACCACGTAGCGAAGAAGATACAGAAACACTCAAAGAAGAAAGCACTTCTCACGCAGCGGTAGAGAACGAAAAGGAAAATGCAACG
>JASKZW010000027.1 GCA_030147425.1 Tissierellales bacterium | reverse complement strand
TTATACTCTTCTCAAACTTCTTAAAGTCCTTCTTATTGATTTTTTAAGCCTTCTTATATTTCTTCTAGCTTGCTTTATTTTAGATTGGGTATAAAAATTAGCTAGTTGATGGTCTACCAATATATCCATAAACCTATTAAAGTAACCTGCATTTATGTTTGTATCTATATATACATTATTATATCCATTTGCCTGTCTTTGAAAGTTTAATATATCCCACTTTATATCTCTAAGCTTTCTTTCAGCCTTGTCTATATTTTTATGTTTTATATATCCAACTATACCTTTTCCTCCAAAAATATCCCATATACCTAATCTTCTAGCTCTTCTTAAATTCCTATCTACCGAGTCTAACTTATTTAATATTATTTTACCTTCCCTTATTAACCTTTTTGCCTCTCTCATATTATTCACCTCTCTAATCTAGGTGTTTATAACCTAACTAAATTATAACATAAGATAAAAGCTAAAATTGTTAATTATTTCTTAATTTAAATCAATTCTTTTAATCATTATACTTCCTTGACTATTTTGATCAAATACTAATTTTAAACTAGATAAGTTTTCTAAATCTAGGTTTTTTAAATCTTTTAAAGGAATTTGACTAATTGCTAAAGGTGTATGGCTAGAGTAGGTCCTTCCTTCTAAAATTAACTCTCCATCTTGGTATTGCAAACTTTTTCTTTCTGAGCTTAGAATAATCTCTTCTTTATTCCCTGATTTATCCTCTAATATAAGGGTTAAAGCCTGATTTTCTCTTTTGTTTATAGGATCTGTAGAATCTAAGGCAAAGTAAAGGCTTAAAAATTCTTTCCCTTCTAATTTATATTCACCTATAGGAAATTCAATATACTTGCCTTTCTTCTTCCACTGTACATTTAGTAGCTCTAAATATTCCCTATCGCCTGGTGGATTAAAACTAGCTGCTGTATTTATACTAGAATTATAACTAGATATTAGCTGCTTAGCTTGAGCATTGGTCTTGTATTTGCTTGGATTGTTTGCGTCAAATATTGAATATCCATTTTTAAAATTACTTACTATCAGTTTATAGTCCTTAAACTTTTTCTCCAAATAAGTTTGATTTAAAAACATGTCTTTATTTTCATCTATATTTCTTAAAAAAACTTTAACATGTTCTGTAAGAAACTTTCTTTGCTTTTCAGGACTTATTTTTACTTTTTCTCCCTTGTACCAGTCTTTTCCCTCATCTTGTTTCAAGATAGCCTGATTAAAGGCATTGTGATTAGCTCCATAAAGAAAAATTTCCTGGCTAGTTGTATTTCTTGAAGGGTTGTCTACTAATTCATCAAAAATCCACTGTCCATCTAAGCCTATTACGTCCCCGTCTAGTTCAGGTAGAATAATTGATACAGGCTGATCTATTCCTGAATAATCCATTTCATACATTCTTGATGGTGCTATAGATATAAGTCCTTCTATATTTATTAGATTTCCATCAAATTTATTAGTTAAATTAAATATCTCATGACCTGCCCTAGAGTGACCTATAAGGATAACTTTATCTAGATCAAACTTTCCTTCCAAGTCTTTGTATTCCTTCAGTTTGCTTTTCCCTTCGTTTATGGCCTTTAATTCTAAGACTGTCTCCTTGAAAATATCTATTACTCTTTCTGATTCTATAGGTTCTCCATCTTCAAAAGAGTATTGCATGTTTACATTCATACTTAAAACTGCATAGCCCTGTTCTGCTAGATCCTTCATTAAATAAGAAAAACCTAAATCATATCTGTTTTCTTCAGATTTAGTTATAGTGTGAGAACCATGTAAGATTAAAACTAAAGGATTTTTATCTGTCTCTGGTATGGCTAATCCTCCATTTAGTCTATATTCTAAGTCTTGATCTAGATAAGTTCTTAGACTCCGTGTCCCAAAGTCATAATAAATAATATCTTTCTTTTTAGAGTCATTAGATAAGATTACAGTTTTTGTAGCTATGTCATATGAAGTCTTTAAGTCAGGAAATCTATTAAAATAAGATGAGTCTACTAAGATCCTATCTTCTACTATTTCATATTGGTAGGACATTTTTGACTTTTCTAATAAATATTCTTTATCACCCTTACTTATACTTACCTTGCCTGGCACCCAATCTACCTTATATCCACTTTCTTCTAATATAAATCTTAATGGTATTAAAGCTTTTCTATCCTTAGTTTCTATTCCTTCTAAAGGTAAGTCTATATAATTTCCATTTTCTAAAATCCTTATTTCATAATCTTCCAATCCCTGAGGATAGTTGCTTTCCATCCCTTCATAGGCATTAACCTTTATTTGTCCCCCTAAACTAACATTAATAATTAACCCTAATATTAGTATTATAATTAACTTTGATTTTCTCTTCATATACTACCCCTTTCTTTTATATCCTTATATAATAAACTTTTACCCGGAAAAGTCTATAGTTATTAGAATTTTTAGTATTTTTTTGTTATCATATAGATATATTTAAAATAAATTAAAAGGAGACTAGGATGAAAGGGAATAAAATTTTGCTTCTTTTACTTACTTTAGTACTAATTCTAAGTCAAAACTCTTTAAGCTTTGCTGAGAATTTAGAACCAATAGAGGATCCAAAGATTTATAAAAAGTTTGATATTTTGGAAAACCTTACTAAAAAGAAATTTAGTAAACGTTTAGAAGAACAGGAAAAAATTTTAAATGAATTAGAAAATCAGGTAGATATAATTCAATACAACATGTTTAGACAGCAATATGATAAAAACTTAGATTTTTTTGAGGAAAATTATAAGTCAATTTTTACTAAAATTAAGGAGTATTTTGCAGCTTTACTTGAGCGATTTGTAGTTATTATAGGCTCTATTTTACTTTTTCCTCTTTTTTGCCTTCTTTTATCAGGCTCAGGCAATTTAAGCGATGAAGATATAATGTACATGCATTTAGAACAAGAAAATGAGGAAAGAAGGATAAAAGAAGAAACAGAAAGAAGAAATAGAAGATAAAAAAGATGCCAGTAACTGGCATCTTTTTTCTTACATATCTAAATTTGGATAGTAGATATCTGTCCACTTTTCAAATCCATTGTCTTTTCTTTCATAATGGTGACTATTTATTGCCTCCATCATTGCTTCATAGTACCATTTGTCTTTCTTTAAATCCTTAAAGCCCCTGGCTTCTGGTAGAATATCTTTCTTTTCTACTTTTCTATTTAATACATTATTCATCATAGTTACAAATTCTGCCCTAGTTAGGTGCTTATCTGGTTGGAATTTATTGTTACCATGTCCATTTATCCAACCCTTATTTGCTGCTGATTTTATTTCTGCCTCTGCCCAGTGGCCTTTTATATCTGTAAAGTCATTGTTTGGTCTTGTATCTAGTTTTTCTAATCTTGATAGCATTACTACTAATTCTGCCTTAGTTATATTCCTTGATGGACTAAAGTTTCCATAGCCTGTTCCATTTATTATATTTCCATTTTCTAAAGTGCCTATATGCTTTCTTGACCATCTCTTTGGACCTACGTCCTTAAAG
>JASKZW010000135.1 GCA_030147425.1 Tissierellales bacterium | reverse complement strand
AAGTAATAGATATTGGAACTGGAGGAGGATTTCCAGGCCTACCATTAAAGATTGTTAGAGATGATTTAGATATATTACTTTTAGATAGCTTAAATAAAAGGATAAATTTCCTTAAAGAGGTAATAAAGGAATTAGGCTTAAAGAATATAGATGCTCTACATGGTAGGGCTGAAGAATTAAGTAGAAAGCCAGAATACAGGGAACAATATGATTTAGCAGTATCTAGGGCAGTTGCATATTTAGATACTTTAGTTGAATATACCCTTCCTTTTGTAAAGCCAGGTGGCTACTTTGTTTCAATGAAGGGGCCAGATGTTCAGGAAGAGGTAAATCAAGCTAAAAATGCCATAGATATTTTAGGAGGAAGGCTTGTAGAGGTTAAGGAAGTAAAGATACCTCAAAGTGATATTGTTCACAGTTTGGTGGTTATAGAAAAAATAAGATCAACTGGGAAAAAGTATCCTAGGGGTGGAGGAAAGCCAAGGAAAAAACCATTATAGAAAGATCAGGTGATAATCTGTGGATATTAAAATTATTTTAAAGCTTGTGTTAATACTAAGTATTGCCACACTAACTACAGCTTGTAGTAAAAAAGAAGAGGAAAACTTAGAAGCTTATAGTATCTTAGAAGGTGAGATTCACTCAATTGATAAGGAAAATCAAAGCATAGTAGTAGTATCAGAAGAAGATAAAAATTTTGACAAACTGATAGTTAATTTATCAGAAGAAAAATCAATTTTTAACAGTGTAGATAATAAGTTTGCTGGTTTAGATTCTTTAAAAGATGGTGACATAGTTAAGGTAGTTTATAAAAATTCAACACCGGTAGCGATGTCAGAGCCACCACTGATGACACCAGATTTATTAGTTCTATTAGATAAGGATGATCAGGTTTTTATAGATATAGATAAGTATGATAAGGATTTAGTTAATTCAAAAAATAGTCTTAGTTTAAATTTATCAGATACTAGTTTAATTTATAATTTAAAAGGGAATATGCTGGAAGAGAAAGATTTGCTAAATAAGAATTTATTAGTTTTATATCAGGCTTCTACAAAAAGTATTCCAGCACAAACAAGTCCAAATGCTATAATAATTTTGGATTAAGAAGAAAATTAGGGGCAGGAAATGTTTCACGTGAAACATTTCCTGTTTTTTTACTTTTAAAATGATTAAAGTCTGATAAAATAAAGGTAGATTAGTGGGGTGAGATCATGGCTAAAAAAATATCGGTTTTTAATCAAAAAGGTGGGGTTGGGAAAACTACTACAGTTATAAATTTAAGTGCAGGATTAGGCTTAAAGGGAAAAAAAGTTTTAGTTTTAGACCTAGATCCTCAGTGTAATGCAAGTAGTGGTTTAGGCATAAATGTTAATGAAAGAGATGAGAATATATATGATGCCTTGATGCAGGATAAAGATATTAATAGCTTAATTGAAGAAACTAGTGCAGAAAATGTATACATAATCCCAGGTTCAAGGGATTTGGTAGGAATAGACATAGAATTAAGTGACTTAGAAGGCAGGGAGTTTGTTCTAAAAAATAGTTTAGAATCATTAGAAGATAATTTTGATTTTATAATAATGGATTGTCCTCCATCCCTAGGTCTTTTGAGTATGAACAGTTTAACTTCAGCAGATTCAGTTATTATACCTATCCAGTGTGAGTATTATGCCTTGGAAGGTGTGAGCCAGTTAGTTAACACTATAGATATAGTTCAAGAACATATTAATACAGATTTAGAAATTGAGGGAGTTGTGCTAAGTATGTTTGATGGTAGGACTAACTTATCTATACAAATAGTGGATGAAGTAAAAAAATACTTTAAGTCTAAGGTATTTACTTCACTTATTCCAAGAAATGTAAGACTAGCAGAAGCTCCAAGTCATGGACTTTCCATATTTGATTATGATGAAAAGTCTAGGGGAGCAGAGGCTTATGGTGATTTGGCAGAGGAATTATTAGAAAGACAAGAATGGTAAAGAAGAGGTGCTTTCTGTGGCAAAGAAAAAAGCTTTAGGAAAGGGGCTGGGAGCCTTACTTTCCAATAAATCAATTGAAAATATAATAGAAGATGAAGGTAAAAATAAGGTAGAGTACTTAAATTTATCAAAAGTTATTCCTAATGAAGATCAACCGAGGAAGGATTTTTCTGAAGAAAGTTTAAAGAGTTTAAGTAAATCTATTAAGGAATATGGTGTTATCCAACCTGTTATTGTAAGGGAAAAGGCAGGTAAGTTTCAGATTGTAGCAGGAGAGAGAAGGTATAGAGCGTCCAAAATAGCAGGATTGGAAGAAATACCAGCTATAATTATGGACTTAGATGATTTTGAGGTAGATAAAATATCCCTTATTGAGAATATTCAAAGAGAGGATTTGTCTTTAGAAGAAGAGGCCCTTGCCTATCAGAAGCTTATAGAGGAACATGGGTTAACCCAAAAAGAATTGGCCAGTGAATTATCCAAAAGTAGGTCCTATATAAGTAATACCTTAAGACTACTTAAGTTAGATAAGGAAATATTAGACTTAATAGAAGAGGGTAAGTTAACTAGAGGGCATGCTAGGGCACTTTTATCCTATGAAGAAGATGAAAGAT
>JASKZW010000127.1 GCA_030147425.1 Tissierellales bacterium | reverse complement strand
GAAAATAAGGGTCCAAAGTTAACTAGGCACTTAAGCCTGGCAGGTGAGTATATAGTTTTAACTCCCTACTCAGATAAAATAAGTGTGTCAAAGAAATTAGATAAACTTAAAAGGGAAAAGTTATTAAATATATATAAGAAGAGTAAAAAAGGAGATCTAGGCTTTATACTTAGAACTAAGGGGCAAGATATTGAGCCTAGTTTTGTTTTAGAAGAATATAGAAGTCTTATAAAGTTATTTAATAGATTAGAGGATCAAATAAATTTCTTACCCACACCTAAATTAATCTATAAGTCTAAAGACCTAATTCAAAAACTCTTATACAAGTATAGTAATGAAAACTTTAAGCTTATAACAAATAATAAAGACTATGAAAACTATATTAGAGACAATCTAGTAGGTGAAAATTTAACTATAAATTATGATAAGGATTTTAAGATAGATTATGAAAGAGAAATAATGACATCCTTAAAAAGAGCCCTATCTAAAAAGCTTTGGTTGGATAGTGGAGCTCACATAATAATAGAAGAGTTAGAGGCTATGACTGTTATTGATGTTAATAGTGGTAAGTATACAGGAGGAAGGAATTTTAATGAAACAATAGACCAGGTCAATAGGGAGGCTATGAAAGAGATTATAAATCAAATTATTCTTAGGGACATATCGGGCATTATTTTAATAGATACTATAGATTATAGGGACAAAAATCTAAGAGAAATATTTTTAAAAGATTTGAAAAAAGAACTAGAAAAATACCCAGATATTAAGCTGGTTGGGATAAGTAATTTAGGTTTTATAGAGATGACTAGAAGGAAAATAAGGGATCAGGATTTACGACATTTTAAAAGAAGGTGTGATAAGTGTAATAATTTATATAACTTATTGACATTTGAAAAATAGTTTGATAAAATTAGTTGGTGTAGTAGCCGCACAATTTAGGTATTCAAGCATAGCACCTAATATTGGCGAGACTGGATAGAGGAGGTGTAGTTATGTACGCAGTATTAGAAACTGGTGGAAAACAATACAGAGTAGAAGAAGGAGATATAGTTTTCGTTGAAAAGTTAGGATTAGAAGAAGGCGAAACTGTAAGCTTTGAAGAAGTATTATTAGTATCAGGTGAAGATGGAGTAAAGGTAGGTAAGCCTTTTGTAGAAGGAGCTAAGGTTGAAGCAACTGTTATAGAAGAAGGAAAAGCTAAAAAAATCATAGTTTACAAATACAAGGCTAAGAAAAAATACAGAAAGAAACAAGGTCATCGTCAACCTTATACTAAAATAAAAATTGACAAGATTGTAGGATAATTATGATAAGAGCATATCTATATAAGGATAGGGAAGGTTATATAAGGGGATATAAGATAAGTGGTCATGCAAACTATGATGAAAGTGGTAAGGATATAGTTTGTTCAGCTGTATCTGTTGTTTCCCAAGTAAGCCTAATGTCCTTAATAGAAATAGCAAATTTAAATGAGAATGAATTAGAATATACAATAGATAATATTAACGGCTCTATAGAAGTTTCAATAAAGGAATCTTATGAGAATCTTAAGGTAGATACTTTAATGAAAAGCTTAGAATTAGCTTTAAAGTCTATAGAGGAAGGTTATGGTGAATATATTACTCTCAAGTATAGGGAGGTGTAGAGAATGTTTAAATTAGATCTTCAGTTATTTGCTTCTAAAAAAGGAGTTGGTAGCTCTAAAAACGGTAGAGATAGTAGAGCTAAGAGACTTGGAGTTAAAAGAGGCAATGGCCAAACTGTATCAGCAGGTAGTATATTAGTTAGACAAAGAGGAACTAAGATACACCCAGGAGTAAATGTTGGTATAGGTAAAGATGATACGCTTTTTGCTAAAGTAGATGGTGTTGTTAAGTTCGAAAGAAAAGGTAGAGACAAAAAACAAGTAAGTGTTTACTTAGCAGAAGAATTAGCATAATAAAAAAGCTTGCCAGTTTGGTAAGCTTTATTTTTATTTTAAGAAAGAATGTTAGGAGGTGTTACTATGTTTGTAGATATGACAAATATATATTTAAAGGCAGGAAAAGGTGGCGATGGTGCTATTGCCTTTAGAAGGGAAAAGTATGAACCAGCTGGAGGACCATCAGGTGGAGATGGTGGAGACGGCGGAAGTATAATTATAAGGGCAAATGAAAACTTAACTACCCTTTTAGATTTTAGATATAATAAGACTTATAAGGCAGAAAATGGTGAAAATGGCAGAAATAAAAATCAATTTGGAAAAGATGGGGAAGATTTAGTTTTAGAGGTGCCGATTGGAACCTTAGTAAAGGATAGTTCTACTGGCAAGGTTATAGTGGATATAAAGGAAAAGAATCAGGAATTTGTAATAGCTAGAGGGGGAAAAGGCGGAAAAGGAAATGCTAGATATGTTTCATCTACTAGGCAGGCTCCAAGATTTGCCCAACCAGGTACAGAAGGTGAAGAAATCAGAATAACTTTAGAATTAAAACTTTTAGCTGATGTAGGCTTAATAGGATATCCTAATGTAGGTAAGTCTACCTTATTATCAGTAATATCCAATGCTAAGCCTAAAATAGCTAACTACCACTTTACTACCTTAGAACCAAATTTAGGTATGGTAGACTTAGGCCAGGGAAGAAGTTATGTTGTAGCAGATATACCAGGCTTAATTGAAGGTGCCCATGAAGGAGTAGGTTTAGGGCATAATTTTTTAAAGCATATTGAACGTACTAAAGTTTTAGTTCATCTAGTAGACACATCAGGATTTGAAGGAAGGGATCCAGTTGATGATGTTTATAGAATAAATGAAGAACTTTATAAATATAATGAAAAATTAAAAAACAAAGCTCAAATCTTAGTAGCTAATAAAACTGATTTACCAGGCTCAGAAGAGAATTACAAAAGATTAGTTAAAGAGTTTGAAGGAAAGTTTCAAGATATTTTAGCAATTTCAGCTGTATCGAATAAAAATATTAAGGAACTAAAGTACAAGATTGGAAACTTATTAGAAGAGATAAAGAAAAATACTCCAGAAGAATATGAAACCTATGATGAAGAGATTGAAGAATTTAAAGTTGATAATTTTAAGGAGCTTGAAGTTAAGCTTGAAAATGGAGTTTATGTGGTTAGTGGAAGTCAAATAGATAATCTAATTTATAGGACTAATTTTGATCATCATGATTCTTTAAGGCATTTTCAAAATAAGTTAATAGAATTTGGAGTAGTAGAGAAGTTAAGGGAACTTGGTATTTCAGATGGAGATACGGTAAGAATGCAAGATTTTGAATTTGAATATATAGATTAGGAGGAAGAATATTTATGCTAACAGGCAAACAAAGAAGTTATTTAAAGTCCTTAGCCCATAGAATGGATCCTATATTCCAGGTTGGAAAAAATGGAATTACTGAAAATTTCATAGTCCAAGTTGATGAGGCCCTAGAAGCTAGGGAATTAATAAAAATAAATGTGCTTAATAATAGCCTACTTGAAGCTAAAGAAGTGGCTATTGAGCTTGTAGAAGAATTAGATGCAGAATTTGTACAAAGTATAGGAAATAAATTAGTAATTTATAGGGAGTCAGAAGAAAATAAGAAAATATCTTTACCTAGATAATAGGATATAGGAGAGATTATATGGCAAAGAAAATAGGTATAATGGGTGGAAGCTTCGACCCTATCCACCTAGGTCATTTAATAGTTGCAGAAAGTGCTTTAGAAGAGTTTTCCTTAGATAAGGTGATTTTCATTCCAACTGGGACTCCGCCCCATAAGGACAAAAGTAAGATGTCTTCAAATCTTGATAGATATAATATGACTGCCTTGTCTATAGAAGATAATCCAAAATATGAAATATCTAGTATAGAAGTTAAAAATAAGCATACCAGTTATACAATTGATACTTTAAAAACTTTACAAAAACAATACCCAAAATCCGAAATATATTTTATAATGGGTTTAGATTCTTTTAAAAATTTAGAAAGTTGGAAGGGTTATAAGGAGATCTTGGAAGAGTTTAAAATAATAATAGCTGATAGATTAGATTCAGAAGACATAAAAGCTCATAAAAAATATCAGTTTTATAGGGAAAAATATCCAGGAAATATATTTTTGTTAGGTGCTCCTATAATAGGACTATCATCAACAAGAATAAGAGAAAAAGTAGCTAAGGGCTTAAGTATTAGATATTTAGTTAAAAAGGAAGTATCAGATTATATTGACAGAGAAAACTTATATAGATAAGGTGATTTTAATGTTAAATAAATTAAAAAAAGATTTAGGAGAGAAGAGGTATGAGCATAGTTTACGTGTTAGGGACACTGCTGTAGACTTGGCTAAAATTCACAATATTGATTTAAAAAAGGCTGAGCTGGCAGGACTCTTACATGACTGTGCTAAGTATGAGGATAAAGATAGGATTTTAGAAGAGGCTGATTTTTATAAAGTAGATTTAGATCCTATTTTTAAGTTAAATCCAGGTTTGATTCATAGTTATTTAGGAGCCTATGTTGCTAAAAATGACTATGGTATAGAGGATGAAGATATATTAAATGCTATAAAATATCATACTATTGGAAGAAAAAATATGAGTGATTTAGAGAAGTTAATATACATGGCAGATTTGATAGAACCAATGCGAAATTATCCTAAAGTTGATTTAATAAGGGAAAAGTCTAAAAAAAATTTGGATGAGGCCTTATATTTTGCTATGAATGAAAATTTAAAGTTTGTTGCAAGTAAGGACATTTTAATTCATCCAAATACTATAGAAGCAAGAAATACTTTGCTTATAAAAATCAAAAATTTGTGATATTATAATATATAAGCTATATTTAGAAAGGGTGTTCAAGCTGTTGGAAAATAAAGAACAAGCTCTAATAATTAAATCTTGTGAAGAAAAACTAGGAAAAGATTTAATCCTACTAGATATTAGAAAGTTGACAACCATTGCTGATTCAATGGTTATTGTAAGTGGAAACTCTCATTTACAAACCCAGGCTATTAGTAATGAAGTAGAAAAAAATTTAATTTTAGAAGGTTTTAATATATTAGGTGTAGAAGGATATAAGGATGGAAATTGGATTGTTATAGACACAGGTACTACTATAGTCCATATATTTCAAAAGGACTATAGGGACTACTATGACTTGGAAAAAATTTGGTATAAGGGAGACAACTTAATATATAAGGAGGAGTTACATGTCAATTAAAACTATTTATACAGAAAAAGCACCAGGAGCAGTTGGTCCATATTCACAAGGGGTTAGTATAGACAATTTAGTTTTTACTTCAGGTCAATTACCAATAAATCCAGAAACTGGTGAACTTATTACTAATGATATAAAAGAAGAAACTAGATTATGCTTAGAAAATGTAAAGGCAGTTTTAGAAGAAGCAGGTTCAAGCTTAGATAAGGCCTTAAAGCTTACGATATTTATTACTAATATGGATGATTTTCCTAAAATAAATGAAGTATATGCAGAGTACTTTAAAGACCATAAGCCAGCAAGATCCTGCGTACAAGTAGCTAGATTACCAAAAGATGGTAGAATAGAAATAGAAGCAATAGCCATAAAATAAGGTCACTCTAGGAGTGACCTTTTTAAATAAATTTAAGGAGGAATAAAAATTTTTACTAAAAAAGAAAAGATTATATTAATTTTTATAATAGTATGTCTTTTGTTAGTAGGGGTTTTTAAAAATAAGCCAGAAGATCTTAAATTTATTTCAAAAGAGTTTGCTACTAGTGACGATGGAGATTTTATTGAGGAAGAGGAGTTTTCTATAGAAGAAAGTGATGAAATCATTATTCACCTTGATGGGGCAGTAAGAAATCCTGGAATTATTAGATTAAGAAAAGGGGAAAGGGTAATTGATGCAATTGAAAAATCAGGTGGCTTATTAGAAGGTGCTAGTTTAAAGAATATAAATTTAGCTCAAAAATTAGAGGATGAGGAAAAAATATATATTTATACTACAGAGGAAATGGAAAAGATAGAAGATAGGGGACAGGAAGATTTAGGCGAAAATAATGGGGAAAAAATAAATATTAATCTTTGTTCTAAGGAGGAACTTAAGTCTCTACCCGGTATAGGAGACGTTATTGCCAATAGAATTATAGAATACAGGCAGGAGAAAAAATTTTCTAAAAAAGAAGACATTATGGAGATTTCGGGTATAGGAACTAAGAAATATGAGGATTTAAAAGATCTGATAGAAGTTAATTAGGAGGGTTTTAAATGAGTAAAGATATAAAATTAACAGATTTAACAAAAAGTTCAGGATGAGCAGCTAAAGTCGGACCAGACATATTAGCACAAGTTTTGTGCCATTTACCAAAATCAGAAGAGGACAGACTTTTAGTAGGCTTAGAAACATCTGATGATGCTGCCATATATAAGATAAATGATGAACTAGGATTAATACAAACCTTAGACTTTTTTACACCTGTAGTAGACGATCCTTATGTTTTTGGACAAATAGCAGCTGCCAATTCCTTAAGTGATGTCTATGCTATGGGGGGAGAGCCGAAACTAGCTATGAATATAGTTTGTTTTCCAAATTGTTTGGACCCTGATGTTTTAGTAGAAATTTTAAAGGGCGGATACAGTAAGGTTGAAGAAGCTGGAGCAATAGTTGTTGGAGGACATACTGTAGAAGATGATGAGCCAAAATTTGGTTTATCAGTATCTGGATTTATACACCCAGATAAAATATTAGCTAATAGTACAGCTAAACCAGGTGATATTTTAGTCTTAACAAAACCTATAGGTATGGGGATAATGACTTCTGCTATACAGGGAGGACTAACAAGCCAAAAAGAATATGATGACACAGTTCATGCTATGGCAACTTTGAATAAATATGCCAAGGAAGCTATGGATGATGTAGTAGTTCATAGTTTAACAGATATAACGGGTTTTGGATTACTAGGTCATGCCTTAGAAATGGCAGAAGGAAGTAATGTGACTGTAAAGATAGATCACACTAGGGTGCCTATAATAGAAGGTACTGTAGACTATGCTCAAATGGGATTAGTTCCAGAAGGGGCTTATGATAATATGGCCTATATAGGTGACAGGGTGTCAGTTTCAGAAAATATACCTGAACATATAATGGATGTTTTATTTGATCCACAAACTTCAGGAGGCTTACTAGCTTCAGTTAGGAAGGATCAAGTAGATAAATTATTAAAAAACTTAGAATCAACACCTACAGAGTTTGCAGTAGTTGGAGAAGTTGTAGAGAAAGAAGAAACTAGTTTAATAGTATATTAAAGGAGAGTGTTTTATGGGAGACAAGCAGCTATTATTTAAAATGATACCAAAAGTTGATGAAATTTTAGAGGAAGAGGATATTAAAGAAATATTAGATAGGATTCCCAGAGAAATTATCTTAGAAAGTATAAGAGAAGAACTAGATTATATAAGAAATGGAATAAAGGCAGGTAGATTTAATGAAGAAAGTTTAGGAAAAAACCTATCTGCCCTAAATAATAGAATAGTAAAAAAATCAGAGTATAAAAATTCCTTTAAGTTAAAAAGAGTTATAAATGGGACTGGGGTAGTTATTCATACAAATATAGGTAGGTCCCTAGTAAGTGAAGAGGTAATGGATAATGTAAGGGATGTAGCTGTTAATTATTCTAACTTAGAGTTTGATTTAGCCACAGGTGGAAGAGGTCTAAGATATGACCACTTAGAATATATAATAACCCGTATAACAGGAGCAGAAAGTGCTATTGTTGTTAATAATAACGCAGCAGCAGTTATGCTTGTTTTAAGTACAATGGCTAAGGACAAGGAGGTTATAGTATCTAGAGGAGAAATGATAGAAATAGGAGGGGCCTTTAGAATACCGGATGTAATGGAGCAGAGTGGTGCAAGATTAGTAGAGGTAGGAACTACTAATAAGACCCACCTAGAAGACTATGAGAGAGCTATTACAGAAGATACAGGGGCTTTATTAAAGGTTCACACAAGCAACTATAAGATAGTTGGATTTTCATCTGCAGTAGAAGCAGAGGAATTACAGGGAATAAAAAACCAATATAATATTCCTATAATAGAGGACTTGGGGAGTGGTGTTTTAATTGACCTATCCCAATATGGCTTAGAATATGAACCAACAGTTCAGGATTCTATAAAAAATGGTATAGATGTGGTAACCTTTAGTGGAGACAAGTTATTAGGAGGGCCTCAAGCAGGTATAATAGTAGGTAAAAAGGAATATATAGATGAAATGAAGAAGAATCCTTTAACAAGGGCCTTTAGAATAGATAAGTTTACTATATCTGCTTTAGAAGCAACCCTTATGACTTATTTAGATGAAGATCCTGTTTCTAAAATTCCAACATTAAATATGTTAGCTCAAACAGAAGAAGAGATATTAGTTAAGGCAGAAGAACTATTAAATTTATTGGAAACTAATATAAAGAAAGAGAAGATAGAATTTACTATAGTAGATGATTATTCTGAAGTTGGAGGAGGCTCCCTACCTTTAGAAAAGTTAGCGAGTAAATGTATAAAGATAGATTTAAAAGATTCTAGTATTTCAAAGTTTGATAAGGGATTAAGATTGGCTAGGGTTCCTTTAATTACTCGTTTATATAAAGATTCAATTTTTATTGACTTAAGAACTATTAGAAGGGATGAATTTAGCTTAGTTGTGGAAAGCATCGATTATGCATTATCTTATATAGAGGAGTGTTAGAATGAACAATGTTATTATAGGTACGGCAGGTCATATAGATCATGGGAAAACTACTTTAATTAAGGCTATAACTGGTAGAAATACAGATAGGCTTAAGGAAGAACAAAAAAGAGGTATATCTATAGAGTTAGGTTTTAGTTACTTTGACCTACCTAATGGAAGAAGGGCTGGTATAATTGATGTTCCTGGGCATGAGAAGTTTATAAAAAACATGCTGGCAGGAGTTTCAGGAATTGATATTGTTCTTTTAGTTGTTGCAGCAGATGAAGGAATGATGCCTCAGACTATAGAACATTTAGCCATACTAGATCTTTTAGATATGAAGGATGGTTTTATTGTAATAACCAAGGCGGACATGGTAGATGAAGAATGGCTAGAACTAGTAAAAGAAGATGTTAAGGAATCAGTAAAAGGAACATTTTTAGAAGGCAAACCAGTTTATTCTGTTTCTTCAGTTGAAAGGGAAGGAATAGATGAGGTTATTGAGGAAATACAAAATGTAGCAGAAAATATAGAGAAAAAAGATTTAACAGACACACCTAGACTTCCTATAGACAGGGTATTTAGCATAGCTGGTTTTGGAACAATAGTAACAGGAACCCTTTTATCAGGTACTTTTTCAGTGGGAGAAGAAGTTCAAATATTTCCAGGAGATGTAAAGGGAAGGATAAGATCCTTACAGGTCCACGATAATGATGTAGAAGAGGCCTATGCAGGACAAAGGGTAGCTATAAATATATCAGGCGTAAAGAAAGATGATATTGATAGGGGACAGGTAGTTTCCTATGTTGATTCAGCTAAGGATACCATGATGTTAGACACTAGGGTAAAATTATTAGGTAGTGTTGACAGGATTATAGAGAATAGGACTAGGGTAAGGCTTTATATAGGTGCCAAGGAAGTTCTTTGTAGGATGGTTATTTTGGACAAGGAGGCCTTACAAGCTGGAGACGAGGCATATTGTCAGTTGAGACTTGAAGAGCCTATAGTAGCTAAAAGAGGAGATAGATTTATACTTAGATTCTACTCACCTATGTTTACTATAGGAGGAGGATATATAATCGAGTCTAATCCTTCAAAAAAACAAAGGTTTAATGAAGAAGATATAAAAGAATTAGAAATAAAAGATACGGGTGATACTAAGGAAGTAATCAGTAAGATTGTTTTGGACCAACCAATGAAATTTATAACTGTTAAGGAATTATCTAAAAGAACAGGTATTTTAGAAGAAAATATCTTAAAAGATATAAAAGAGTTGGAGAAGGATAATAAATTGATGGTAGAGGAATTGACTAAGGATACTTATCTTCTTCATATTGATAACTATAATGAAATGAAAAATATAATCTACAAGGATTTAGAGAAGTTTCATAAAGACTATCCTTTAAGATTAGGTAAGTCTAAGGAAGAGATAAGAAGTCAGTTCTTATATGATATAAACTCTAGAGTAAGTGATAGCTTCTTTGATAAAATGGAATCAGAGAATCTAATCAAAAAAAATAATGAATATGTTTCCTTACAGGATTTTGAAGTTGAGTATACAGATGACCAGGAAAGAATTTTAACTGATATCATGGATAGAATAAATAAAAATGGTTTTAATTTAGAAAGGCCGGAAGAAATTCTAGAGAATATCAATGGTTCAGTTAAGGAAAAAGAAGAAGTATTTTTATCCTTGGTTACAAGAGGAGATATTATAAAAATCAATCATGAAACTTTTATAGAAAAGGGCTTATATCAAAAAGCTATTGATGAATTAAAGGCCTATATAGATGAAAATACTAGTATAGAAGTATCTGAATATAGGGACTTACTTGGAACTAACAGAAGAGTAGCAATAGCTTTATTAGAAAAATTTGATGAAATTAAATTAACAAAAAGAGAAGGAAATAAAAGAATATTATTTAGCTAGTGATTAAGCTAAGAGGTGGTTAAATGGCTGTAAATATATTATTAATAAATAAGGACCAGGAATTTAATGAAAATTTAAAATATAATTTGGAAGAAGAGGACTATGATATAGATGAAGTCTTATCTATTCAAGAATCTATGGATCGGGTAAAAGATAAGGAAAAATATGATATAATCCTATTAGATTTACTCCTACCAGATGGAAATGGTCTTACACTATGCCAAAATATAAGAAAAAACTCTGATATACCCATAATAGTCCTAACAGAGGAAAAGGATCCTATGAGTAAGGTCCTAGCTTTAAATTATGGAGCAGATGATTATATAACACGGCCATTTAATATATTAGAGCTTAAGGCTCGTATTAATGCAATTTTAAGAAGGGTTAACAATTTAAAATCTGAAGCTAATACTCAGGTTATAAGTTATGATGATTTTGAGATAAATACATTAGGCAGAAAGGTAAGACTTAAGGATAAGGATATAGATTTAACAGGAAGGGAATTTGATCTTTTATATATATTAATTTCAAACCCTGGTAAAGTTTTTACCAGGGAGGAGTTATTAGAAAAGGTTTGGGGGTATGAATATTTTGGAGATTTGAGGACAGTAGATGTTCATATCCGCCGACTAAGGGAAAAAATTGAGAAAGATCCTAAAAATGTGGAGTATATTAACACAAAGTGGGGAGAAGGCTACTATTTTAAGGATAAAAATAAAGTTTAAATAAGTGTTGACATAGGTGCTTAAATATCATATAATAATAATTGTGTCATTAAGGGGGTAGATGAGTCCTGGTGGGCTCACTGGTCTTCAAAACCAGCTTAAGGGGTTAGGAGCTTCTTAGGTGAGTTCGATTCTCACATACTCCCGCCATATGAAATACTACAAGTAGCTAGTTAGCTACTTGTTTTTTTATGTAAAAATTCAAGTACTTATGTTATAATATAAGAGGCATAAACTCTTAAGGGGGCTTTATATATGAATATAGATAATGTTTTAGTATGTGTTACTCAACAAAAAACTTGCGAGAGATTAATACTAAATGGATCAGATTTAGTTAAAAATAATGGAAACTTATATGTTATACATGTTGTTGAGGAAGGAGAAAGGTTTTTAAATCAAAAAACAGATGGAGAAGCCTTGGAATACTTATTTGGAGTTTCAAAAAACTCAGGGGCTAATCTAACTGTACTTAAATCTAATGATATGGTTAAGACTATCGAAAATTTTGCTAAGGATCATAAGATTAACAAGATTGTAATAGGGAAGCCAAAGGAAAGCAAAAAGGGGAAAAACATAGTCTCAAGTTTAAAAAAAGCACTTCCTAATGTAGAGTTTGTATTATTATAGTAGCTTCGAAAAGCTACTATAATTTTTTTATAATATTGCTTATAATTTTATCTTTTATCAGCTTTAAGTTTCTATCCCTTATAGTTCCGTAAACATTTTTACTCTGTATATGAAAACTTTCACTAGAATCCTTTAAAAACTCTAAATGACTTATATTAATTTCAATATCTTTACTAAATTTTAAAATATAAGAATAAATATTTGTTTCATTTGACTCAGAAAATACAAAGACTATAGTCTGCCTTGTTCTAGATAGTTTCTCCAAAAGTTCATTAACATATTTAGGTGAGAAACTTGTAATTTCAGAAAAAATAAACCTGTAGTCATTAAAAATTTTAGTTTTATTTTTTAAGTTCTCCTCTTGTAATTTTAAGTTTTCTTCAAGAAGAACTTTATTTTCATAGCTTAGAAAATTATTA
>JASKZW010000114.1 GCA_030147425.1 Tissierellales bacterium | reverse complement strand
AAATTTTAAAGGAAGAGGAAAATGTAGATTTAGTTATAGCCTTGTCCCATTCTGGAACTGATGAAGAAGCAGAAAAATCAGAGGATGAAATTCTTGCCAAGGAAGCTCCACACATAGATGTAATAGTAAGTGGACACACTCACACAACCTTAACATCTCCTATAGTAGTTAATGACGCCTATATAGTATCATCAGGTAGGTATGGGGAGAATCTTGGAGTTTTAGACTTGGTAAAGGAAGGGGATTCTTGGGAGTTAAAGGATTATAGTTTAGAATCAAGTGATATAGATATAAGTGGTAAGGATTTTTTAACTGAGGATATTAAATATTTTAGGGAGAAAATTCAAAAGTCCTACTTGGACAGGTTTAATCTTGAATATGATCAAATCTTGGCCAGGTCAGACTTTAACTTTACACCGGCTAAATTAACAGGCAACTTCCACGGAGAGGATAGATTAGGTAACTTTATAGCAGATGCTTTCAAATATACTGTAGAAGATATAGAGGGAGAAGGACAAGCTCCTATAGCTGCAGCTATAGTTCCAGCTGGCATGATAAGGGATAGTTTTGTTAAGGGAGATATTTATGTACCAGATGTTTTTAACAGCCACTCCCTAGGTATTGGACCAGACCAGGTATCAGGTTATCCCTTAGTAGATGCTTATTTAACTGGAGAGGACCTTAGAAGGGTGGCAGAGGTAGATGCATCGGTAGCTCCAATAAGAAGTATAGCCCAGCTTTATAGTTCAGGACTTAATTATTCATTTAATCCTAATAGATTAATCTTTAATAAGCTGACAGATATTTATTTGGACCAGGATGGGGAAAGAGTCGAAATAGAGGATGATAAACTTTATAGGGTAGTAGCTGGACTTTTTACAGGGGAAATGCTGTCTATGGTAGAGGACCAATCCTATGGGCTCTTACCTATAGTTCCTAGGGATGAGAAGGGAGAACCTATAAAGGATTTTACAGATAGGATAATTTACAAGGATGGCTTAGAAGTTAAGGAATGGTATGCTATAGCCAACTATATGTCTAGTTTTGAAAAAGAAGATGGTTATCCTAAAATTCCTAGAAAATATAATGAACTAGAAGGTAGGAAGATTATAGATAATAAGAAAGGTTTAGCAAGTTTTTTCAAGGCTCCAAATAAATTTGCTAAAATAGTATATTTAATTTCTACTTTCTTGATTTTAGTTCTGTTATTATTAATTTACTTTTTATATAGGAAGACTAGGCTTAGAAAAAAGGAGGATTAAGATGACTTTTGAAAAAGTAGATCCAAAGAATTTTGATAAGAATATCTTTAAGGCATTAGACGATGACTGGCTTTTAATTTCTGCTGAAAAGGATGGGAGGACAAATCCTATGACTATAGCTTGGGGGCAGGCTGGTATGATGTGGAACAAGCCAGTATTTATAGCAGCAGTAAGGCCAGAACGCTTTACTGACAGCTTTATCCAGGCCTCAGATAAGTTTACTATATCCGGCTTTGAAGGGGAGGCTAAGGATATTTTAAGCTATTGTGGTAAGGAGTCAGGAAGAAATGTTGATAAGATTAAGGAAACTGGCTTAGAGCTTAAGTATAAGAATGATGCTCCTTATTATGAAAATGCTAAATTTAATATTATTTGCAGGAAAATCGCCCAATTAGACCTAAAAGAGGAAAATATCCTAGAATCTGATATTGTAAATAAATGGTATACCAGTACTAGTGGCCATGGTGGAGGATACCACAACATATACATAGGAGAAATTGAAGAAATCCTAGTAAAAAAATAAATATTAAGAAAAAAATAATCCTAGTTTTTTGCATAAAATCAAAGGCTAGGCTTATTTTTTTTGCTTTAAATTTAGGTAAAATCAAAAAACTAAGAAAAAAACTGATTAGGAGAGATAAGCAGGGTATATTATAGATAGACAAGATATAGGGGACAAACTATAATTTGTATACTATATATAGAAATGTTAGTATAAGTAAGTGCTGAGGCGAAATTAGTATTAAGATTAATACTAATTTTTATAAGAGCAATAATTAATATTTATTATAAATTTTATAAGAGATTTTGGAGGGGTTGTATGGCAACGGTAATTAAAAGAGATGGAAGAAAAGTAGAATTTAACAGGGAGAAAATAGTAGTAGCCATAGAAAAGGCTATGAAGTACGGAAGTGGAATCTATGAAAAGGATGTAGCAGAAGAAATAGCAGAGGAAATAGAGACTATAGGGGAGACTACTAAGACTTTAAGTATATACCAAATAGAAGACATGGTTTATCATAAGTTAATTGAAAAAGGACATGTAGAAACGGCTAAGGCTTATGAAGGCTATAGAGCTATTCAAGCCTTTAAAAGGGAAAACAATACTACAGACGATAGTATTTTAGGCTTACTTAACTTTGTGAATGACGAGGTTATGAATGAAAACTCTAATAAGAATGCTAGGATTGCAAGTACTCAAAGGGATTTAATTGCAGGGGAAGTATCTAAGGATATAGCAAGAAGAAAATTAATACCATCCCACTTAATCCAAGCTCATGATGAGGGAATGATTCATATACACGACCTAGACTACATAATGCAACCGATATTTAACTGTTGTATTATAGATCTAGA
>JASKZW010000112.1 GCA_030147425.1 Tissierellales bacterium | reverse complement strand
ATAGGCAATTACATGGAAAGGAATTATCCTTTAATAATATAAATGACGCTAACGGGGCCTTAAATATATTAAAGGAATTTGATGAGCCTACTGTAGTAGCTGTAAAACATGCTAATCCATGTGGTATAGCTAGTAATGAAAGTTTACTCAAAGCCTATAAATTAGCTTATGAGTGTGACCCTAAGTCTATATTTGGAGGCATACTAGCTATAAATGGACAGGTAGATGAAGATTTAGCAGAGGAAATAAATAAGATTTTTATAGAAATAGTAATGGCGCCTTCCTTTACAGAAGGAGCTTTGGAAATTTTAAAATCTAAGAAAAATATTAGAATATTAGAAATAGAGAATATAGGTAAAAAAGACTATAGGCAAATGGATTATAAGAAGGTAGTAGGAGGTTGCTTGGTTCAGAACTTAGATCAAAAATTATTCCAAGATAAGTTAGAAGTTGTTACGGAAAGACAGCCAAGTAAAGAAGAGTTAAGGGACTTAGAATTTGCATGGAAGGCAGTAAAATATGTAAAGTCTAATTCAGTTCTTTTAGCTAAGGATGGGGCAACAGTAGGAATAGGAATGGGTCAGGTTAATAGGGTTTGGGCAGTAGAATCTGCCATAGAAAGGGCAGGAGACAAGCTTGAGGGAGCAGTCCTAGCATCTGATGGTTTCTTCCCATTTAAAGACTCTATAGAAGCCCTAGGTCAGGCAGGAATCAAAGCTATAATCCAACCAGGTGGTTCTATCAGGGATGAAGAAGTTATAGAGGAAGCAAATAAGCATGGTATGACTATGATATTTACAGGCATGAGACACTTTAATCACTAGGAGGTATCTGTATGAAGGTTTTAATTGTCGGAAGTGGTGGTAGGGAGCATACTTTAACTTGGAAGATAGGTCAGTCAGATAAGGTTAGCAAAATATACTGTGCTCCAGGAAATGGCGGTACAGAGGACATAGCTGAAAATATAGATATAGAAGCAAATGACATAGATAGCTTAGTAGATTTTGCCAGGGAAAAAGAAATTGACCTAACTATAGTTGGTCCAGAAGATCCTTTAGTAGCTGGTATAGTAGATAGGTTTGAAAAAGAAGGTTTGAAAATATTTGGAGTCAATAAAAAGTCAGCCCAATTGGAAGGAAGTAAAATTTATTCTAAAAACTTTATGGAAAAATACCAGGTTCCTACAGCTAAATATAGGGTTTATACAGACTTTGATCAAGCTAAAGAAGAAGTCTATGACTTTAAATGTCCTATAGTAATAAAGGCAGATGGCCTGTGTGCTGGTAAGGGTGTAGTTATAGCTGAAAGCTATGAGGAGGCAATAGAAAATTTAGATGAATTTCTAAATGAAGGAGTTTTTGGCCAGGCAGGGCAAAAGCTTATTATAGAAGAATTCCTCTATGGAGTAGAGGCATCCTTATTGTGCTTTGTTTCAAATGGAAAACTAATTCCTATGGAATCAGCCAAAGACTATAAGAAGATTTACGAAGGGGATGAAGGACCAAATACTGGTGGGGTAGGATGTTTTTCACCAAGTCCTCTTTTTACTGAGGAGCTTAAGCTGAGAATAAGAAAAGAAGTATTAAATCCTATAGAAAAAGGTCTAGAGGCAGAAGGCCTAGACTTTAATGGTATTCTTTTTATAGGCTTTATGATAGATGATAAGGATATAAATGTTTTAGAATTTAATGTTAGATTTGGAGATCCAGAAACTCAAGTTGTTTTACCAAGACTTGATGGAGACTTATTCCAGCTTATGAATAAGTGTATAGACAATGACCTAAAAGACTCAGATTTAAAGTGGACCGAGGACCAGTCTATGACAGTTATTCTAGCATCAGAAGGCTATCCAGGGGCTTATGAAAAGGGCAAGGAAATAACTTTTAATAACTTAGATGAAGAAATTATAGTTTTTCATAATGGAACTAAGAAGGAGAATGGAAAAACTTATACTAATGGAGGTAGGGTTCTTTCAGTAACTAGATTAGGCAAGGATTTAGAAACTATTAGGGACGAAGTTTATAAGGAAGTAGAAAAGATAAATTTTGAAAATATTTACTATAGAAAAGATATAGGAAAGTAAAGAGCTGCCATTAGGCAGCTTTTTTATGCTTCTTTTTCATTTAAGTTTAAAACTCCAATTCCTAGAACAACTAGGGCTAGACCTAGAAGTAAATTTAGGGAAAATCCTTCATCTGGAAGTAGGATTGCTGAAAAGCTAGCACCAAATATAGGAATAAAAAGTCTATATATACTTATCTTACCTGGTGAATTATACTGAAGCAACATATACCATAGGGTAAAAGCTGCAGCAGATATAAAGGCAGCATAAAGTAGTAAAAGAAAGCTTTTAAAGGTAAATACTAGACTTCCTCCTGTTAAAAGTCCAAAAACCAATAAAACAAGTGAACCTACTAGCATTTGCCCTCCAGATAAGATAAAGGGATTAGATTCTACTTCTGATATTTTTTTAGCATAAATTGTGGCAAAAGCACCTAATAATGAAGAAATAATTAAAAATCCTTCTCCGATAAACTTGAAACTTAAGTCAAATTCCTTATTAATATTCACTAAAATAACTCCAGCAAAACCTAGAGCTAGGCTTAGAATTTTTTTCATATCTAGCTTATCTTCCTTGTAAATAAAGTGGGCTAGGATAACTGTAAAGAATGTACTAGAAGACTGAAGTATACTAGATTTTATCCCACTTGTATTAGCAACACCTATGTAAAAGAAAAAGTATTGGATACTTGTCTGAATAAGTCCCAGTCTTATAATAGGCCTAATGCTAGCCTTAGTCGGCTTGGCTCCTTCCTTGTAAATTAGCCTATGGAAGAGGAAAACCATAAGTCCAGCTATAAAAAATCTTAGCCCAGCAAAGTAAATTTTTGAACCAATATCACTTGGACTTATCTCCAATAAATCATAACCTATCTTAACCACTGGAAAGGCTGAACCCCATAGGGCAGTACAGATTAATGCTAGAATTAATATTCCTTTTTTACTAGTTAGAAAATCCTTCATATATTCTCCTTTCAAATTATAAAAAAATATTTAAAAATAAAGTATATATTATAAGTATAAAGGGTATATATGGAAATGCAAGAGAATAAAGATTGTTAAAAAAAAGAGAATGCTTTAAAAATTTTATATGTTTGGTATAATACTAGATAGATGATATACCATGTATAAGTATCATATGTATATAATAAAATTAATATATAATCTAAAGGAGGAGTCAAATTGAAAACAGACGTACAAATAGCTCAAGAAGCTGAATTACTTCCTATTGTAGATGTTGCAAATAAAATAGGACTAAAAGAAGAAGATCTAATTCTTTATGGAGACTACAAAGCAAAGGTGAAATTAAGTGTTCTAGATGAATTAGAAGACAAGGAAGACGGAAAGTTAGTTTTAGTAACAGCTATAAACCCAACACCAGCAGGTGAAGGTAAGACTACAACTAACATAGGTTTATCCATGGGTCTTAACAAAATTGGTAAGACTGCAATAACTACTATTAGGGAACCTTCCTTAGGACCAAGCTTTGGTATTAAAGGTGGAGCGGCAGGTGGAGGACATGCACAGGTAGTTCCAATGGAAGACATAAACTTACATTTTACAGGTGACTTCCATGCAATCACAACTGCACACAACTTAATATCAGCTTTATTAGATAACCACATTCACCAAGGAAATGATTTAAATATAGACCCTAGAAGAATAGTTTGGAAAAGGGTAATAGACATGAACGACAGAGCCTTAAGAAATATAGTAATAGGCTTAGGCGGAAGAACTAATGGAGTACCAAGAGAAGATAGCTTTGACATAACAGTAGCTTCAGAAATCATGGCTATATTCTGTCTAGCAAGAGACTTAGAAGACTTTAAGAAAAGAGTAGGAGACATTGTTGTAGCTTACACTTATGACAAAGAGCCAGTATTTGCTAGAGACTTAAAGGCAGAAGGAGCAGTAGCTTTATTAATGAAGGACGCTCTAGAGCCAAACTTAGTTCAAACATTAGAAAATACGCCAGCAATAATCCACGGTGGACCATTTGCTAACATAGCTCACGGATGTAACTCAATCCTAGCTACTCAAATGTCACTAAAATTAGCTGACTATACAATAACAGAAGCAGGATTCGGAGCTGACCTTGGAGCAGAGAAGTTCTTTGACATCAAGGCTAGGTTTGGTGGATTAAAGCCAGATGCTACAGTTATAGTTGCAACTGTAAGAGCTTTAAAATACAATGGTGGAATGGATGTTAAGACTTTAGAAGAAGAAAACTTAGAAGCATTAGAAAAAGGATTCGCTAACTTAGAGAGACACGTAGAAAACATGAAAAAATTCGGTGTACCTGCAATAGTAGCAATCAACCAATTCCCAACTGATACAGAAGCTGAATTAGAGCTAATCAGAGAGAAATGTGAAGAAATAGGATCAGAAGCTGTAATGTCAGAAGTTTGGGCAAAAGGTGGAGACGGTGCTATAGAAATGGCAGAAGCAGTAGTAAGAGTGTGTGAAGCTGGAGAAGCTGACTTCGAACCATTATATGATGTAGAAGGATCAATAGAAGAGAAAATAGAAAAAATAGCTAAAGAAGTATACAGAGCTGACGGAGTAGAATTTACTAAGAAAGCTAAAAGAGAAATAGCTGACATAGAAAGATTAGGCTTAGACAAGATGCCAATCTGTATGGCTAAAACTCAATACTCATTCTCAGATGATCCAAACTTATTAGGAGCACCTGAAGGATTTAAGATAACAGTAAGAGAAATCAGAATATCAGCTGGAGCAGGATTCTTGGTAGCATTAACAGGAGATGTAATGACAATGCCAGGACTACCAAAAGTACCAGCAGCTAATAATATAGATATAAAAGAAGACGGAGAAATAGTAGGATTATTCTAAGATAAGCTACTCAATAACTACCTAGTTTAAACTAGGTAGTTATTTTTTTGTAAAAAAATTCAAAAAAAGATGGTTAAATTATCTACAAGGTGGTATAATATAAATATAAGTAATACTAAAATACTATGACATTAAAAAAGGAGTGTTTTCAATGGAAAAAATAATAGTTGTAGGATCAAATCACGGAGGAACAGCAGCAGTAAATACAATATTAGATAATTATAAGGACAAGGAAGTAGTAGTATTCGATAAGAATTCAAATATAAGTTTTTTAGGGTGTGGAATGGCCCTTTGGATAGGTAATCAAATAAGCGGTGCAGACGGATTGTTTTATTCAGACAAGGAAACTTTAGAGAAAAAAGGTGCTAAGGTTCACATGGAAACTGAAATCACTAATATAGACTTTGATAAAAAAGTAGTTTATGGTAAAAATAGAGCTGGCGAAGAGATAGAAGAAAGTTATGATAAGTTAATTCTAGCTACAGGTTCTAAGCCAATAGTTCCAAATATACCAGGCAAGGATTTAGACAATGTTCAACAGGTAAAACTATACCAAGATGCTAAGGAAGTTATAAAGAAACTAGCAGACGATGATATAAAGGATGTAACTATAGTAGGAGCAGGTTATATAGGAGTAGAGTTAGCGGAAGCCTTCCAACGTCATGGAAAGAAAGTAAGAATGATAGATATGGCACCAACTTGCTTAGCTAACTATTATGATTTAGATTTTTCAAAATTAATGGAAGAAAACTTAAGAAGTAAGGGAATAGACCTACACTTTAATGAAATGGTTGAAGAAATTCAAGGAGAAGGAAAGGTAGAAAAATTAATAACAAACAATAATGAGTACGAAACAGACATGGTTATACTTTCTATAGGATTTAGACCAAATACAGAAATAGGCCAAGGGCAAATAGAGACCTTTAGAAATGGAGCTTATGTTGTAAATAAAAAGCAAGAAACAAATATGAAAGATGTTTATGCTATAGGAGACTGTGCAACAATATATGACAACTCTATAGAAGATACAAATTATATAGCTCTAGCATCTAATGCTGTAAGAAGTGGTATTGTAGCAGGACACAATGCAGCAGGAGGGGAGATTGAATCTGAAGGAGTTCAAGGATCTAATGGAATAAATATCTATGACTTGAAAATGGTTTCTACAGGACTAAGCTTACAAGCAGCTGAAAAAAGAGGCTTAAATGTAGACTATACAGACTTTACAGACACTCAAAAGGCAGGCTTTATGGAAATAGATAATCCAGAAGTAAAGATAAGAATAGTTTATGATAAGGATACAAGAGTTATACTAGGAGCTCAAATGGCATCAGAACACGATATGTCTATGGGAATCCATATGTTCTCCCTAGCTGTACAGGAAAAAGTAACAATAGATAAACTAGCTTTACTAGATATTTTCTTCCTACCACACTTTAACCAGCCATATAACTATATAACTATGGCAGCTTTAAATGCTAAATAAAAATTAAAAAATTCTTAAGGGCAGGGTCAGAGGACCTTGTCCTTTTTTTATTTTCCTTATTAAAAAAATAACAATACTAGACAAGTTTAAAGTTATAGGTTAGTATATGGTTAGGTGGTCATACCACCAAACCATAAAAAGGAGGTTCTTCTTATGAAAGGAAGAGGAGGAAAAATATCAGTAATAGGAGCTGGAGCAGTAGGGGCAGCTACAGCTTTTTCATTAACTATAAAGGGTTTAGCCAGAGAGCTGGTAGTAGTAGATATAGATAAGGACAAGACTGAAGGGGAAGTTTTAGATCTTCAGCATTGTGCAGGCTTTACTAGACCTATGAATATTAAGGCAGGAGATTATGAGGATACTAAGGATTCAGATATTGTTGTTATAACTGCAGGTGCAGCCCAAAAGCCTGGGGAAACTAGAATAGACTTGGTAAATAAAAATATAGCTATATTTAAGGCTATTATTCCTCAAATAGTAAAATACAGTCCAGAAGCCATACTTTTGGTAGTTTCAAATCCAGTAGATATTTTATCTTATGTAACTTATAAACTATCTGGTTTTCCTAAGGAAAGGGTAATAGGTTCAGGAACAGTATTAGATAGCTCCAGATTAAAGGAGAATTTAAGTAGGGAATTGGACGTAAATCCGAGGGATATTCACACATATATAATGGGAGAACATGGGGATACAGAATTTGCTGCTTGGAGCCAAACTAGTATAGGTGGCATAAATTTAGAAGATTATTTAAAGGCAAAGGGAAGGGACTTATCCTATGAAAATAGGGAGCTTATAGAAGATCAGGTAAGAAATGCAGCCTATGAGGTAATAAATAAAAAAGGCTCTACATCCTATGCTATAGCTATGGCTATAAGTCATATAGTAGAG
>JASKZW010000085.1 GCA_030147425.1 Tissierellales bacterium | reverse complement strand
CTTACCTTATCAAATATAAAATCTGATTCTTCCTCTTCTAGTTCTACTCTTACTCTAACATTAACTTTAGATATATATTCATTTCCAGCTGTTTGTTCTTGGAATTCTTCAAACTCGCCTCTATAAACTATCTCATTGTTTTCTTCTTTTTCCTTCGCCCAAATAATGTTTGACCATTCCTTAGGCTCAGACATTACAGATTCACAATAAGCTCTTAATTTTACTTTTTCTCTTATTAAATCTAAAGCTTTTTCTTCTGAAGAAGCAATTAGTTTTTTATTTAAATTGATTATAAGTTTACCATCTACTCCTGGATTATCTCTAAAACTATGGAATACTATAATTTTTAATTCTAAAGGTAGTTCTATCTCAGTTAACTTATTACCTCCAAATGCTTGAGCTCCTATTCTTTCTAAGGAACTACCTAAAATCGTTAGCTCTGATAAGTTATTTCTATTAAAGGCTATATTTTGTACTTCCTTTATACTCTCTGGTAAAACTAACTTTTCTAATTTATTGTCTTCGAATGCTGCATTATCTATTAATTCTATCTGGCTATTTTCAGCAAAATCTAACTCTTTAACATTTGATTTATTAAAAGCTCTTGTACCTATTTCTTTTACAGTAGAAGGTATAAAAACTTTTTCCAAATTACATCTAGCAAAAGCATTATTTCCTATTATTTCTAAACCTTCATTTAGTTCGACATTTTCTAAATCTGGATTATTTACAAATGCCCCTGCTCCTAAAGTCTTTAAACTTTTTGGAAGTCTTAGTTCCTTTAAATTATTGGCAGCGAAAGCCATTTGATTTTCAATTTCTTCCAGGCCTTCTGGTAAAACAAGACTTTCTAAGCCTTTTCTAGCAAAAGCCCCATTTCCTATCTTCTTTACCTGGACTCCATCTATTTTCCCAGGTATTACTAGGTTCTTTTCTTCTCCCTTATAGCCTGTTATTGTTTGACTTTCCTTATCAAATTCAAAGTCTGAATTTATAGCTTCTTTATCAAATAAATCTAAAGCTTTTTTTGCTTCATCATAAGCCTTCTTTTCTTTTAAAAAATCACTTGGCTCTATATTGCTTAAGTTTTTTATTTTATCTACTGATAATAAGTATGCTTCTTTAAGATCTTCTGGATATTTATCTAAATTTAAGTTAGATTTTTCTTCTAAAATTCTATCAATGATAGGATAACTTATCTCTATACTTCCATTACCCTCAAATATATTTGAACCTGCTTTTTCTAAGCTTGCTGGAATTACTGCTTCCTTAATTTTGTTGTCTTTAAAAGCTCTCCTACCTATATCTTCTATTCCTTCTTCTAATATTAAAATACCTATCTTATTATCTATAAAAGCATCAGAAGAGACTTTTTTAACATTTGCTGGTACTTTTAATTCTGATATACCACATTTCCAAAATGCCCTACTACCTATTTCTTTTAGATTAGTTGGGAGTATTAATTCTTTAATTCCTTCTACTGAATGAAAGGCAGATCCTCCTATAATCTCCAAACTTTCCGGTAGAACTAACTCTTCTAGTTTAGTTCCTGAAAATGCTCCTTGACCTATTTCTACTAAGCCCTCTGGTAAAGATACCTTAGTTATATCCTTTTGAGAAAAAACTCCTGGTCCTATTTTCTTTACTTTAACTCCATCTATTTCTGCAGGTATTACAATCTCCTTATCTTGACCCTTATAGCCTGTTATTGTTTGGTTTGCCTTGTCAAATTCAAAATCCGACTCTAGATTTTCTTGAACTATATTTTGAACTGGTACTGCCCTAGCTATTGAAGGTAGGGTTGTACCTAGAATTAATACTAGTGCTAATAAAAAAGATAATAATCTTTGCTTTTTCATTCTAACAGCCTCCTTAGTCTAATATAGAAACAATAGCCTCTAAAAGTATATTTTTATCATATCCAATAAGTGAATAGTATTCTAAATCCTCATCTTCATAAATTTGAAAAACTTCACTTCTACTATTGTATTTTAAAGTAAAATTCTTATCTTCTATTTTTATATTAAAAATAGAATCTTTATTTACATTCTTGAAGTGTTTTTTTAATTCTTCTTTTTCTACTGAAAACATAGGAGAAACTCCTGGTATTTGACTCTCAACTATTATTGGATTTAGTTTCTTTAATTTTACAAACTTACTAGCTTCCTCTTCAGGTTTTGTAATAACTGGTATTTCTAGCTCGTCTTTATTTATTATAATATTGCTATCATCTACTATATTTCCGTTTCTATCTTTTACATTCCCTACCTTATCATCTTTTATAATATATATATTTGGTATGAATATTATAGAATTACTTGATCCATCTTTAAGTAACACTTTTTCCACTGTATTTGCTTCACCTTTTAAGTTAACTGGCTTAAAAGAAATTAGATTTCCTATCTTTGCTGGTCTGATAATATTAACTTCTGATTTTTTTAATAAAAGTAGCTTATTCATTTCTGTGTTTCCTTTTAATTGTAAGGAGCTAGAGTTTCTTACTAAAACTCTTCCCTTTACATTTACATCTTTTAAAATCAATTCATCTACTTTAACTCCATCTGCTAATATTAAATCTCCATCTATCTTTATATTTTTAAGTTCCTTAATATTATTATTAACTATTAAGTTTCCTTTATAATTTATATTTTCTATACTTGAATCTATGTTTGGTAATATGTTGTAAATAAGTTGAGCCATTTCTGCCCTAGTAATAAATTCTCTAGGTTTTAATTCTTTCATCTTGTTCCCTTCTACATATCCTTCTGATACTAAACTGTTTACGCTATCAAATGCCCAATCTGATATCCTATCTTTGTCCTTAAAAGCTTCAAGGCTATTAGGCTTTTTTTCTAAAACTAGCATTCTGGAAAGCATGGCAAAACTTTCTTCCCTTGTTATTTTACTATTAGGTTTTAATTCCTTCCTCTTGTTTCCTTCTAAAATACCTGCTTTAACAGCCTTAGATATATCTTCATAGTACCACTTGTCCTTAGATACATCTTTAAAACTTGATAAGTCTGCTTTTTCTTCTAAATTTAATAACCTACTTATCATAGTTGCCATCTCAGCTCGCGTTAAATTACCATCTGGATTAATCTTTCCATTTCCATATCCTTGTAAAATCTTATTATTTACTGCATGTTCTAATGCTTCCTTAGACCAGTTATTAGGCATATCATGAAATGAAGCCATTACCGGGCTAGAAATTAATATAAAGACTAAAAATATAGATAATATTCTTGATATTTTATTTTTCCCTCTCATTTTAACCCTCCTATTTAAGTTGTTTGTTAAATATCACTTATTTAAACATTATATAAGTTATATAATTCAAATTCTATAATTATAGAGTATCTTAATAAGAATGTTAATTGTTATAAGTTACATTTATAAGCAATACTTTATAAAAAAAGACTATTTTAGAACTAAAGACTTTAGTTCTAAAACAGTCCCTCTATATTCTTACTATCAAAGTAGTATACTTAATTTACTAAAAGTGACAATAATAAAAATGGCTTTCATTTACTTCTTTTTTACTTGGACACTTCTTAAAGCAAATATCTTTTCTAAACTTACACCTATTAACATACTTACATCCTGTAACTTCAAATGAGTGGGTCCTATTATTTTTATTACTATCTTCTAAATTAATATCTAAAACTGAATCTAGAAGGAGTTTAGTGTATGGATGGCACGGATTTTTAAATATATCTTCTTTTCTTCCTTGTTCTACTATATCGCCTAAATACATCACTGCTATTCTATCTGATATATGATAAATTACATTTAAATCATGGGATATAAATATATAAGTTAAATTAAATTTATCTCTTATATCTAAAAATAAATTTAAAATCTGTGACTGTACTGAAACGTCTAAAGCAGATACAGCTTCATCACATATTAAAAGCTCTGGTATAGCTGATATAGCTCTAGCTATACATATTCTCTGCCTTTGTCCACCTGAAAATTCATGTGGATACCTATCTAAGTACGATTTGTTTAGACCACATAAGCTTATAACCTCTTCTATTCTTTCTCTTTTTTCTTGACCGGTTAAATTACCTTCAATATCTAAAGGTTCTGATATAGATTCAGCAATTTTCATTCGTGGATTTAAGGAACTATAAGGATCTTGAAATATAGCCTGTATATTAGAATGCTTAGAGTTTTTATTTCCTATATTCTTTCCCTTATAATAAATAGAACCAGAATCTATTTTTTCTAATCCCAAAATGATTCTGCTCAAACTAGTTTTTCCACTTCCTGACTCACCTACTATTCCAAATATTTCTCCTTCATATAAGTCAAAACTCAAATTTTCAATTACATTAATATAACTAGGCCTAAATATGTTTTTAGATTTAATAGGATAACTTTTACTCACATTTTTCACTTCTAATATTTTTTTGTTCATTTAATCACATCCAATACCTATTACTATATTTTAAACATTTTACTAAGGATGAATCAAGCTCAATAAACTCTATTTTTTCTTTTCTACATATATCTTTTGAATATTTACATCTAGGATAAAAAATACAACCTTCTATATTATTTCTGTTATCAGGTATATCTCCCTCTATAAGATTAAGTCTATCTATGTCTTTTCCTATTTGTGGAATAGAATCTAAAAGAGCTTCTGTATAAGGATGCTTAGGACTAGCAAAAATACTTTCAGAATCTGCTTTTTCTAAGATTTCTCCACAGTACATAATTAGAATATTATCAGAAATACTTCTAACCACATTTAGATCATGCGATATAAAAATTACTGAAGTAGATAAGTCTTTTTTCAGCCTATTAATTAACTTTAAGATTTCTAACTGAGTAGTTGTATCTAAAGCAGTTGTAGGCTCATCACATATTAGCAGTTTAGGATTTGATGCTATAGCAATTGCTATTAAGATTCTTTGCTGTTGCCCACCTGATAGCTGATGAGGATAATAGTCTATCTTTCTTTCAGCATCTGATATTTCTACCAAATTCAATATTCTAATAACTTCTTTTCTTAGTTTCTTACCTCTATATCCTTTATGTTCTTTTATTACTTCTCCTATTTGGTTCCCTACTGTAAATAGAGGATTTAAAGATGTCATAGGCTCTTGAAAAATCATAGATATTTCCTTTCCTCTATATTTTCTCATTTCTTCATCCGATAATTTTAGAAGATTTTGTCCTTTAAATTTTATTTTACCGCTATCTATTAGGGCATTTCTATCTAGTAACTGCATAATAGCTAATCCTGTCATAGTTTTTCCACTACCTGACTCTCCTACTATTCCTAAACTCTCTCCTTCTTTTAAAGAAAAACTTATGTCCTCTACTACTTTCTTTTTACCTTTTTTAACTTTAAAACTAATACTTAAATTCTCAACATTCAAAACTTCTTTTCTCATATAAATCTACTCCCTACCTATTTTTGGATCTAAAGCATCTCTTAAGGCATCTCCAAATATATTAAAAGCTAAAACTGTTATCATAATAGCTAATCCAGGAAATATACTGTATGTAGGATTTGTTCTGATATAACTTTTAGCTGAATTTATCATGCTCCCCCAGCTAGCTGTAGGCGGTTGAACACCTAGTCCTAAGAAGCTTAGACTAGCTTCGTACATAATATTACCTGGCAAATTCATTGTTGCTACCACTATGATAGTTGATAAAATATTTGGTAGTATATGCTTAAAAATTATTCTAAAATGACTACCACCAGATATTTTACATGCTTCTATGTATTTCTCATTCTTTAACTTTATTACTTCTGATCGTATTATTCTAGCCAAACCTGTCCATCCTACAAAACCTATTGCTATAAATACATTAATCACTCCTGTTCCTAGAACAAACATTATTGCTATTGCAAAAAGAATTTGTGGAAATGATGCGAATATTTCTATAGTCCTAGAGATTAAAGAATCTACCCATCCACCAAAATATCCTGCAATTGCCCCCATTAAAGTTCCAATGATAACAGAAATTGTTTCAGCAAGAATTCCAACTCCTAAGGATACTCTTGCGCCATATAAAAGTCTAGAAAGTATATCCCTGCCAAACTCATCTGTACCTAGTAAATTATCTTTACTTGGCTCTCCGAGTATATTTTTTAAGTTTTGATCATTAGGATTATGCGGTGATAAAATAGAAGCAAAAATAGCTGAAAAAATTATTAAAATTATAACAAAAAAAGATACAACAGCTAATTTATTTTCCCATACCTTCATAAATACATCTTTAAAAAAATTATATTTCTCCATTTTATACTCCTTTACTTAAACTTACTCGTGGATCAATTAATCCATAAGATAGATCTATTATTAAGTTTATAATTACAAAAATACTCGCTATATAAACAGTACATCCCTGTATTAATGGAATATCTCTTGACATTATTGCCCCAACCATAAGTCGCCCTATACCTGGTATAGAAAATACAGTTTCTATTAAAATAGCTCCTCCTAAAACTCCTTTAATACTTAATCCTAAAAAAGTAACTATAGGAATAAGAGCATTTGTAAAACCATGCTTTAAAATTATTTTTTTTGAACTTATACCTTTTGCTTTTGCTGTCTTCATATAATCTGAATCTAAGACCTCCAACATACTAGTCCTAGTTATTCTAGAGAATGATGCAACATATCTACTTCCTAAAGTTATTGTAGGTAAAATAAATGAATAAGGACTATCTATACCTGATATAGGCAATATTCCAATCTTTAAACCAAATAATATTTGTAAAACAATTGCAACCCAAAAAGCAGGTATGCTTATACCTAACATAGCAAAAAACATTAGGGACTTATCAATAAGATTACCTCTATTAATTGCAGCTATTATACCTATAGGTATACCTAGACCCATACCTAAGATCAAACCATATAGACCTAATCTAGCTGTTAACTTAAAACTATCTGAAATCATAGTTTTAACTGGCATTTTTGTAGAAAAAGAGTTACCTAAATTACCAGTTACAAGCCCTTTTAAAAATGTTAAATATTGAATATGCAAAGGCTCATTAAACCCCATCTCTTCTTTAATTCTCTCTATAGTTTCTGCATCAGCCCTGCCTTCCATCATAACTGAAACTGGATCACCAGGTATTATATTTAATAAAGTAAAGGTAACTAGAGTAACTCCTATTAAAACAATCCATGTTTGTATTAATCTTTTAGCTATATACCTTAACAAAAAATCACCTCTTTAAAAAGAGAGCTGTTTTATCAGCTCTCTTAGTAGTTATTTAATTTCTGCATCTGTAAATCTGAAGAATGAAGTTTTTAAAAGTTTAGCATTCTCTGTTCTATCTGATACTAAATAATAGCTTTCTGGATAGTATAAAGGAGCTACTACCATATCTTCCATTACCTTTCTGTTCATTTCTTCATACACTTCTCTTCTTTCATCTTCATCTAAAGTTCTTCTTGCTTTTTCATATAAAGCATCATATTCTTCATTAAAATAATTATTTGAGTATGTCTTACTATCATCTGCATACATAAGTCTAAAGAAACTATCTGGTGCTCCACCTGATGACCAAATTATTAGTGGTATCTGAACTTCCCCTGCACTTCTTAAATCTACATAAGAAGCATGATCTGTTCTATCAATATTTAAAGTAATATTAGCTTTCTTAAACTGTTCTTGCACTACTTCCACTACAGGCACTAATGATACAGCTTCGGAAATTATAGCATTTAACTCTATTCCATCAGGATACCCTGCTTCAGCTAATAACTCCTTAGCTTTTTCTGGATTATACTCAAAATCTTCCATACTCTCATCATATCCATCCATACCTTTAGGTGCAAATCCATTTGGCATAACTGCATGTCCTCTTAAAAAGTCATTAATTAGCTCATCTCTATCAATAGCCAAGTTTACTGCTTGTCTTACTTTTAAATCATCTAAAGGCTTCATTTCTCTGTTTAATCCGAAACATACTATACCTAATGTCTGAGTGCTATGTACATTATCTTTATATTCATCATCTTCTAAGTACTTGTCAACTTGATCAGTTGAAACTCTAACTACATCTAAGTTTCCCTTTTCAAATTCTAATAAAGAAGTATCTTCATCCATATTTAAAAACTCAATTCCATCTAACTTTTTCTCTTCACCATGATAATCCTCAAATTTTTCTACAATAACTTTATCTTTTGGTGAAAAATCTTTTAGTTTAAATGGACCTGTACCTATAAAAACTTCACTTCCCCATTTATCTCCTGCTTCTTCATATGCATCTTTAGGATAAATACACATTACATCCTTTGCTAAAACCTCAAAAAAACTTGAGTTTACTTCTTCTATTTCTATTTCAAAGTTATAATCATCAATTACTTTTAATCCCTCTAACTCCTTAGTCTTTCCATCAAGTATATCCTTAGCTCCTACTATCATATCTGCAACTGATGCATTTATATTTTGTGTCTCTGGGTCAAATATTTTTTCAAAAGTAAACTTCACATCTTCTGTTGTTAACTCTGTACCGTTATGAAACTTTACCCCTTCTTTTAGCTTACACGTATAAGTTTTGCCATCCTCAGATACCTCAGGCATTTCTTCTAACAGTACTGGAACTATTTCTAAAGTATCTGTTTCTTTTCCTAACAAAGCCTCTTGCATATGAGCAGAAATTTGAATTACATTACTGTAGTTAGTTAGATGCACATCTAAATTTCCTACTGGCTCTAAATTTCCTCCATATTTTAAGATCTTGTCAGAAGAACTTTCTTCTACTTCTTCATTTCCTTCTTCGATAACTTCAGTATCATTCTTATCTTCAACCTTTTCCTCTGCTTGAGGATTACAACCTACAGCAGTTAATAACAAAACTGCTAATAAAGTAAAAATAATAATTTTTTTAGTTTTAAACTTAATATTCATTTTTTCCCTCCTATTTTTTATATTCTTACAGTTACTATGATAGTAAAGATTAACAGGAATAGTCAATTTTACAATATATTTGAACTTATCTAAATATTAGGAATATTGTATTTTTATAAGTATTTATTATGAAATTAATCTATAGATGTTTATTTATTCTATAATTAAAAATAAAATGTATATATATGCTAATATTGAAATATTTAATTTGATTTAGTTAACTAATTAATTTTATCTATACTAATACTGATAGTTCAAAATAAAAATAGCATGTATGAAAATTTAACTCATGCATGCTATTCTATATTAAATATTTTTTCTAATTCACTTCTGTATCAAAAACATTAACTATTTCTTCTATTTTACAATTTTCATCTATATTTACTTTGGAGCTGTTTCTAAGCAAAAGCCTTCCTTCCACTTCTACATTTTTTAAATCTATATTGCCTTTTACTCCCTCAGTTAAAATCAGATCCCCATTTACCTTTACATTATCTAGAAACTTTACATCTTTATTGATAAGCAAGTTTCCTTCAAAGTTCTTATCTTTTATAGGCTTTTTATCCTTACTTATATTAGGAGCTATATTATATATAAGCTGTGCTACCTCACTTCTTCTTATAAACTCTTTAGGATGGAGCATTTTATTCTTATCCCCATCTAAATAGCCTTCTGTAACTAAATTATTTACTTCCTCTATAGACCAAGAAGATATGTTTTCCCAGTCATCAAAATCCTCTAAATCATGTTCCCTATTTTCTAAGGCTAGCATTCTAGATAGCATAATAAATACTTCTTCCCTAGTAATACTTATATTTGGACTTAGTTTTTCTTCACTCTTTCCTTCCATAATTCCTACTTCTACTACTTTGGCCATATCTTCATAATACCACTTTGATTTATCCATATCTTTAAAGTTAGATATATCTGCCATTTCCTCCAAATTTAAAAGTCTAGATAACATAGCAGCTAGTTCTGCTCTATTAAGAGGAAAGTCTGGTCTTATTCTCCCCTGGTCATCTCCTTTTAAAATATTATACTCTATAGCAAACTCTAACCCCTCTCTCGCCCAGTTATCAGGCATATCTAGAAACTTGGCTTCTACTGGACTTACAACTACTAATAAAATCACTAGTGTAAGCAGTAAAATATTCTTATTCACATTAACCCTCCTAAAATTTTAAAACAAATTCTTCCCGAACTTTCATTATATTACTTAAGGAAAATTAATTCCACTTTTAAGAGAAAGAAAAAAAGAAGAGCCCGGGCTCTCCTTTTAAATCATATCCCTATTAAATTTATCTTTATTTAATATGGCTATTTTATCATCAGCTGCTGATTTTTTTCTCTTCTTTCCTTCCATTTCTAAACCAATTAAAACTTTGTTTATTTCTCTTAACTCTTCTAAAAGTTCAATATTTTTAGTCTGTAAATCTGTTTTCTCCTTAATAAGACTTCTTATCTTACCTTGATCTTGTTCATATCTAGTTATTATATCTTTAAAGGTTTCACCTTGCTTTTCCATTTGTGATAACATTTCTTGCATATCTTCTTCCTGGCTCTTAATCTTTTCAGCATAAGCTTCAGAGTTTTTCTGTAGTAATCTGAATTCACGTTCATCTAATTTCATTTGTTCTATATGATCTTCTAATATGTCTTTATCTACACGTAGTTTATCATTTTCTTCTTGTAATTCTCTTGACTGATTATATAAAGTATCAAATTTCTCTCTTATTTGTTCTAAATCTTTTAAATCTTCTATTAAAACTTTATTTCTTTCATTTACTTCTTCTATTTCTTCTTCTTTCATTTTTAAAGTTGTTTTTAAGTCATTTATTTTTTCCATTAATACTGAAATATATTCGTCTTTTTCTGAATCCGCCTCAGTATTTTCACTTTTTACCCTATGCAGTTCTTCTCTAAGTTCAGCTAATTCTAATTCAAGTTTTTCTACTTCTTCAGTATCTACTGCTGGCTTAGCTTCTAGTTCTTTTCTAAGTCTTTCTATTTCCCTAGAATCAGACAAGCTCTTCGCCATACTTTCCTCAAGAGCCTTTCTAAGTTCTTCTATTTCTTCTAATAACTCACTATTGTCACCAGCATTTACATCTACATCTGCTAGTTTTGCCTCTAGTTCTAGAATCAGATTATCTCTTTCTTCTACCATTATATTTAATCTTTCAATTTCTAAATCTTTCTCAGCTATTATCTTGTTTAGTCTATCTACTTCTGACTCTTTTTCTTCTAGTTTTTCTGTTATAGCTTCTATTTCTCTATCTCTTTCTTCTATAACCTTAGTTATTTCCTCAAGTTTTTCATATCTTTCCTGGGAAAGTTTCTCTACTTCTATATATGCTGCTTCTTTTTCTTGTCCAAGTTTTTCAAGTTCCTGTACTCTTTCATCCTTGCTTTTTACTATATCTTCAAATTTTTCCAATTCAGTTTTTATACGATCATAATCATCTAAAATATTTTCATTTTCAATGCTCAAGCTTTCTATCTTAGATTGAAGTTCAGCTAAAGCCTTATCCTTCTCTTCTAATGCTTCTGTACTTTTTTCATACTCACTTGCTACAGTTTTATAGGCTTCCTCTAATTCTAAATATCTAGAATAAGCAGCTTCTCTTTCCTCTTCTAACTGTGCCTTTTCTTCATCTAAGGAATTTAATAATTGTTCACTACCTGTTTTTATTTCATTATATTCCTTCTTTAAAGCATTTAGCTCTTCCTCAGCTTCAGAAAACTGGCTTTTTAAAAGACTATTTTCCTGAGATAAAAGTTCTTTCTCTGATACCATTTCCTTTAATTGAAACTCAAAGTTTTCTCTCATTTGCTCTACCGAGTTTTTCAGCGTACTAATATAGTGATTTACACTACTTTTGGAATAACCTCCCAAAATTGTGGATTTTAAATTTTCTTGCCCAGTAAAGTCATCAAACTTTGCTTTAGGCTCTTCTTCTAAGAAACCCATATCATATTTGTTATCATTATTAAATAAATCATCCACTATACTTCGCCTCCAATTCTTTTATTATTTCTTTAACAAGGTCACTATCAGGCCTTATCCTTTCAGATGTTTCTATTATATGCCTAGCTCCCTTTACTTTTTTCCCAACCTTCCACGGTTCTAATCTTTCATATTCTATTATATCAAACTTTTCATCCAAATAATGGATTCCTATAGAAAATTTCATAAAAGATGTATGAACCCTAGGTGTATCTAAAAGTACTAGCGCCTCATCATCTTCCATAGATTTCTTGAACATTAATCCTTTTAACCTTGTAAAAAAACTATCTGCTATTTTTATCTTCATCCTAACCACCTATTGTCTCTAATAATGAAGGTACTGCTGGTCCTAAAAGAACAATAAAGATAACAGGGAAGATGAATAATACCATTGGTATTAATATTTTTACAGGTATCTTAGCTGCTCTTTCTTCTACTTCTTGTTGACGAGCATCCCTAATCATCATTGATTGAGAGTTAAGAACATTTTGCATAGATATACCTAGTTCATCTGCCTGGTTAACAGCAGAAACAAAAGACTTTATATCATCTTCTTGAGTTCTCTCAGCAACTCCATTAAGGGCTTCCCTTCTTGTCTTTCCTAGGGTTATCTCCCTTCTTGCTATAGCAAATTCTTCTATTAGTGGCCCTTCTGCCCTTTCAACAACATGGCCTAAGGCTTGGTCAAAGCTTAGCCCTGCAACTACACTTACTGAAAGAATATCCATTACTTCAGGAAGTTGGGATCTTATCATTTTCTTTCTTTCTGTAATTTTTCCCTCTAAGGAGTATTTCCTATAGGTGTATCCTGCAAATAAACCTAGTCCTCCAAATTTTAAGGGCTCAAAAACACCTCTTTGCCCTTTTCCATAAAGAAAACCTATTGCTCCCATAGAGACTATAATTATTATATTCATAGCCCTATAATCTTTTGGATTCATAGTTATACCAGCTAGTTGAAGTTTTTCACCTAGCTTTTCTTGAGATTCTTCCTTTATTGGAAGCATAACAGACACTGATTTTATTATTCCTTCTACTATAGGTTTTATAACCCTTTCTTCAAAGGATAAATCCATTATAT
>JASKZW010000001.1 GCA_030147425.1 Tissierellales bacterium | reverse complement strand
TTCCCCTGATTTGAACATGCTGTTAGTGTAAGAGCCAATATCAAAACTAAGGCTAAAACACTTATTTTTCTAGTCTTATTCATAAAGTTTCCCCCCTTAGTTTTAAATCTACCCTAATATTTTTTATTTATAGCAAAAATAAAAATACTATAGATTCCTATAGTATTTTCTCTAGTACTCTTCATTTATATATTCATCTATTACAGACTTTTTCTTTTCCTTTAAAAATACACCCTTTTTCTGTAATATTTTTAATAGCCAGTAAGACTTAGAATGAAAAATTGCTTCATCAAAATCTAATAAAATTATTTCATAAAGCTGGCCATCTAAAAACTCCGACTCCATATTAACATAATAGGCCTTTATATTTTCAAAGTCTAGATACTCTAAAAGATCCAGGGTTGCCTTGTCTTTTTCATGGTAGTATCTATTTCTCATGTCTCTATAATAATCATAATCATTTAAGTTCCTATTTTCCTTACTTTCCCTAGCTTTCATTCCATAGTATTTAGCAACTACATTATAATACTGGTAATTATACATTCCTTTTTTAAAACTATCTACCTTTTTAAAGGGCTTTATATTAATTTCTTTAACCTTAAGAAAATTCCCCTTTAAAAACTCTGTTTTACTAATATGACCTTCTGAATACTTATAAATTAATGAACTTCTGTCATCTAAAAATTTATCAAATAAAGAAACTTTTTTATCCTCTATCACACTTATACACCCTATCTAATTTAAATAAATTCATCTATTTCTTCCTGGCTTAATTCCCTATATTCTCCAAGTTCTAGGTTTTCATCTAAGTATATATTACCTATAGCTATTCTCTTTAAATAGTCTACTGTCATATTTTGAGACTTAAACATTCTTTTAACTTGGTGAAACTTTCCTTCACTTATGGTTAATAATACCCTTGAGAAGCCCTCATTAACCTCTATAATCTCTAAATCAGCTGGCTTAGTTAGATAACCATCATCTAGCCTTACACCTTGAGAAAACTTTTCTATAGTTTTTTCATCTACTTCCCCATCTACCTCAACATAGTAAATTTTATCTACATTTTTTTTAGGTGAAGTTATATTGTGGGCAAATTTCCCATCATTAGTTAATATTAAGAGACCTTCCGTATCCTTATCTAGCCTACCTGCTGGAAAAGGCTCGAACACTAAATGTTGGTATTCGAGAAGTTCTAATACAGTAAAGCTCATAAACTCATCAGTAGTTGAAATATAACCTGCTGGCTTATTTAGCATCAAATATATATACTCCCTATAATTAATTTCAACTCCTTCTACAACTATGGTTGACTCATGAGGATTTACTTTTATATTATTCTTATTAACTATCTTCCCATCTACCTCTACTAAACCATCCTTTATTAGCTTTTTAACATCCTTCCTACTTCCAAAGCCCATATTAGAAACAATTTTATCTAATCTTTCTTTCTTACTCATATTCCACTCCTTAATAAATATAATTTAATTTATAACTTATCGATTATAGCCGAGTTATTTAAACCCCTGCTTTTTCTACCCTGATAAGTCCCTTCTTCTATCATTTCAGAAACAATTTCATCTCTGATTTTCCACCAGCTTTCCCCCCAATTAACAAAAAGGGTTCCTTCTTCTGGTGCCCTTCCAATAATTCTTTGAACAACTATATCCTTATCTAAATATTCAAGGAAGGTTATAACTCTTTTTTTATACTCCTCTTTAGATATAAGCTCTATCTTTTCATCTAAATACATCTGACCTAAGGCTGTATCCTCTACAATATATAAGGCATGTAATTTTACTTCATCAATTTCTAAAGCAGATAGAATTTTAGCATTCTCTATTACATCTAGCATCTTATCCCAAGGTAAATTTAAAATTAAATGGGTGCATATCCTGAAATTATATTTTTTTATCAGTAATACTGAAGCTATAAACTCAGCCAAGCCATGGCCCCTATTTATCTTTAATAGAGAATGGTAGTTTACAGTTTGTAAACCTAATTCTATAGTAATCTCTAAATTATATTTATCTGCTAATTCTTTTAAATAAATTAAATGTTCCTCATCTATACAATCTGGCCTAGTAGATACAGATATACCTACAATGTTTTCCTGAATTGCCTCTAGCATATACTTTTTAAAGTCCTCCATAGGCATATAGGTATTTGTAAAGTTTTGAAAATAAGCTATAAACTTATTGGCTCCATATCTTTTTGAAATATGACCCATATTAGCTAGTAATTGATCCTTAACACTAGTTTCTGGGTTATTCTTTTCAAAACTTCCTCCTTCATCCCCACAGTATATACATCCTCCACATGCTAAGGTCCCGTCTCTATTTGGACATGTTAAGGGTAGGTTTACTGGTAACTTATAAACTTTTTCCCCAAATCTTTCCCTTAAATCCTTGGAATAAACATTATAAACTTTACTCTCCATAATATACTTACCCTCCATAATCTTTATTCAAGTAGAATTTGAAAGGACATAGCTAAGGCTATATCCTTTTATTAAATATTATAAAATTCTACAAAAGTTTTATATACATAGTAATGGTCCTTTACTCCACCTAACTCTCTTATTGAATGCATAGCTAGAACTGGATTTCCAATATCAACTGAATTAATTGCTAATTGAGTTGAAGATATTGGTCCTATTGTTGAACCTCCCCTTGCATCCGATCTATTGGTAAACTTCTGAACTGGAACTCCTGCCTTTCTGCAAATAGATTCATAAACAGCTGCTGAATTACTATCACTTGTATAAGCCTGGTTTGCTGCTATCTTAATAGCCGGACCTTGATTTATTATAGGGTAGTTAGTAGGGTCAGCTTTCTCACTGTAGCTTGGGTGTATAGAGTGAGCCTGATCTGCAGATATTAAGAATGACCTTTCTAGGCTTCTTAAAAAATCTTCTTCATTTTTGCCTAAGGATAAACTAATCCTCTTTAATATATCCTTTAACATAGGACTTGCCGCCCCTTGCTTTGTCTCACTGCCAACTTCTTCATTGTCAAAGGCTACAAGAACATTGGTTTTTTTAGATTTTCCAGCTTCTACTAAGGCCTTTAATGATGCATGGGCCATAGCTAGGTTATCTAATTTCCCTACAGATATAAACTCTTCTTCAAGGCCTACAAGGCAACCCTTTTCATATTCATATAAAAATAATTCAAAATCTAAAATACTATCTGCCTCTACTCCTAGCTTTTCTGCTATCAACTTAAGCAAAAAGCCATCTTTTTCAAATTTTTCATTTACCATAGTTAAAAGTGGAAGTGTATGGCTCTGTGCATTTAATTTAAATCCACTATTTGCCTCCCTATTCATATGAATGGCCAAATTAGGTATGGTTACAATAGGTTCTTCAAAGTCAATTAAATATTCTTTCGGCTTTAGTAAGTCTTCTCCTTCTACACTTACCCTTCCTGCTATAGATAAGGGTCTGTCTAGCCAAGTGTTTAATATAGGTCCACCGTATATTTCTGTATTAAGCCTTAGAAAGCCATCTCCATCTTTCATTTCTGATTTTGGCTTAATCCTAAATGTTGGTGAATCAGTATGGGAACCAATTATTTTATAACCTTCTTCCTCTAATTCCCCATTTCCAACAACAAAGGCTATAAGGGCTGAACTATTTTTTCTAGTATAATATTTTCCACCCTTCTCTAATTCCCAAGCATCTTCTAGGTTTAACTCTGTAAAACCATTTTCTTCTAAAAAATTAGCCATAGTTGATGCTGCATGAAACATACTTGGACTTTCATATATAAAGTCTATTAAATCTTTTGCCAGTTCCTTTTCCTTGATCATGTTATAAATCACCTAACCTTTACTATTCTTATATATACCATTATATGTATATAAAAGAGATACTTCAACTTAAAGTCAAAGTATCTCCCTCTTAACTAAATGTCAAGTAACTCATCTATCTCTTTTTCATATTCTTCATTGTCTTCGATGTATAGTTCGAAAAAAGCTTCTGTAACTTCTTCAAATTCTTGGTCATCTTCTATAGTAGTTAATTCTATATTATCATCGTCTATTTCTTCATACTTGTATATAAATACTTCTTCTTCTCCAATTGGAAGTAAGGCTATATACATTTGATCCTCAATTAAGAAAGTACCTATAACTTCACACTTTAATTCAGTGCCATCTTCTAAAACTAAGTCCATTGTTAATGGTTCTTCTTCATTACAGGAGCAGTCATCACCACAAGAACAGTCTTGGTCTGAAGAGCAATTATCTCCACATCCACACTCTTCTTTTTCCTTATCAAAATCATTATTCATTTTTTTCATCTCCTTAAACTTTTATATATAGGATTTTACTCTATATTAAATATATCCCAGTGTCAAGAATTTAAAAAACAATTATTTCTTAGGGCATTATAAAAATATAGATACCTAATATTTAAATCCTTTAATCTTAAATAAATATCTTCAAGTTCTGAAGCTATCAGATAGTGATTTATATCCGAAGTACTTATATAGTCTGTTGCAACATTTCTTCTTCCATCAAACTCATCTATTTCAACATGCAAATTTATAGTTGTAACCAAAGCAACACTGCTTTTGCTTAAGCTATAGTTTAAGTCTAATTTATAAAAATTATTTAAATTGAGCTCATTAATTTTATAATTGCATAAAAATATATAAGAATTCTTTTTTTCATCATAAATCTCTACTTCTTGGGATAAAATATCATGGTTTTTTACTTCTAAAACCTTATCATCAAATTCTAAAATATCTAAAATTTGGTTAAATACACTATCTAACTCATCGTAATTTTTAACCCTGTAATTTATATTGCTTTCTTTTAATGTCTTATTAAAACAATCTACAGATTTAGCTTTATCAAAAAATAAACTTCTCATTCTTTTATAATACTTGTTTAAAAATATTAATTTTTCCTGCTCAGCTTTTATATAGGAAATAGTCTTAAATAAACTTCTATCAACTTCGGTTTTCTTAATAATCTCCAAAAAACCTTCAGCATCTAAATGATTCATAAAACCAGTCCTTCCTTAATTTTCTCTTAATAAATATATTATTATTTAAACTGGTGTATAAACTTAATTTTAAAATAATATAAGATTGTCTATATTATATCAGACTTAAGGTATGAATACCTAATTTATAATATAATTCTAATAAATAATTCCTAATTAATGGCTCTTTCTGTAATTGCTTTTCTAATATGGTATAATTAAAATATATTATTGCATTAAGGGGTGAATACAATTACTAGTGAAAATTTTAATATTAAATTAAATCTATATGAACTTAGGCTAATAGCCGATAACATTCAAATGGCTATAGATGATTTAACTAGTCTCTCTTTAAATTTTATGCTTAATAATGTTAATAATAAAGAACAATATATCAGGCAATGTAATTTATTAAATAATTTAGTTAATGAGGACATTGAATTATTTAATAAATTAAGGCTAACAAAAATCCCTGATAATTTTAATACAGATGAATATTTTGAAGTTTTAAAAACCAAAAATATTTTAGTTGAATCTATTTGTCATTTAATATTAACTTTTAAAAGAAATTATGAGTATTCTTTAGAAATTTTCACTCAAAATTAATTATATTTTCCCCCAGTCAATACTATCCTTTAAAATATTGACAAATTCTTCAAAATATTCTTTTTCCTTATCTGTAAATCTATTAAGGATAGGACTGTCTAAATCTAAAACTCCTTTAACCTCTCCATTTACAATAATAGGAACTACTAGTTCTGATTTAGAATCATTATCACAAAATATATGACCTGGAAATTTATTTACATCAGGAACTAGAATGCTCTCCTTTCTTTCAGCAGCACTTCCACAAACTCCCTTTCCTAGCTTGATTCTAGTACAAGCAGGCTTACCTTGAAAGGGTCCTAAAACTAGCTCATTTGATCTTAATAAATAAAAACCAACCCAATTTAAATCCTCAATACAAGACTTGATAATAGCGCTTGCATTAGATAAATTAGCTAAGGAATCTTCTTCTGAACTTAATTGAGATTTTAATAAAAGATTCATATACTTTAACCTTTCTACCGAATTCATATCCTTTACAGCATTAACTTTTAACATAGCTTCCTCCTTGCTTAAAAGTTATTAGGCATTCATATCTACATGGCAATAGCCACCAGGATTTTTCTTTAAATAGTCTTGATGATATTCCTCTGCCTCATAGAAGTTCTTTAATTCTAAAACTTCTGTCACAATTTTATCCTCATACTTCTTTTCTTCTTCCTTAAAAACTTTTTCTATAGTTGTTAAATCTTCTTGATTTACATAATAAATTCCAGTTCTATATTGGTTTCCTATATCTCCACCTTGCCTGTTTAATAGGGTAGGGTTTATTATTCTAAAAAACTTTTCCAGTAAATACTCTAAAGACACTATATTTTCATCATAATCTACCTTTACAGTTTCTGCAAAGCCTGTAATTCCTGTACATACATCTTCATAAGTTGGATTCTCTGTATTACCATTGGCATAGCCTGAAATTGTACTTTCAACTCCATCTATTCTTGAAAAATATTCTTGTACTCCCCAAAAACATCCACCAGCTAAATATATGGTTTTCATAAGATCACCTCTCTTTTTTATTAAATCTTGTAACAATAAGATAAGAAATAAATATAATCATATCTATTATCTTAGAATAATAAATTAATAATTCGCCCTTTCCTGTAAATAAATTAATCAGTCCTGAAACTAAAGTATATATAAATCCCAATGGTAATATATACCTATAAATCTTAAATTTAAAACCCTCTTTATCCTTATAAACATTTTTATAGTCTATATATATGGCTACATAGATAAATATAGGTAGTAAAAAAGTGAAAATTTTACCCATATAATCTCCTCCTAACTAAAATAAGCCAAATCTTCCTGCTAATAATACTACTACAGCAAATATCATTCTATAAATAGCAAAATTCTTCATAGGCTTTTTCTTTAAATAGTTTATAAACTTATTAATTACTGCTAAAGCAACTATAAAGGATACAATAAAACCTACTGCCAGAGACATAGTCTCAGCTCCTGTTAAAACACCTACTCCACCTATCTTTATAAGTTTTAAAAAACTCATTCCAACCATTGCTGGTATAGCTAGGAAAAAAGAAAACTCTGCTGCAGCCACAGTTGAAAGACCAGCAACCCATCCACCTATAATTGTAGATGCAGATCTTGACATTCCTGGTATAACTGCCAAGCATTGAAATAAACCTACAAGCAAAGCTTGTTTAGCAGAAACCATTAGGTACTCGTCTTCATTAGTTTTTAATACATTTTCCTTATCCCTAAATTTATTTTCAGCATATATCATCCAAACTCCCCCTAAAAATAAGGTTATTGCTATGGAAGTTGGATTAAATAAATACTTATCTGCTAAATCATCAAAAAGTATTGCCGCTATTCCTCCAGGTATACAAGCTAAACCAATCATAAACCAAAATCTAAATCCTGAATTTTCATAGCCTACCTTACCTGGGAAGAAATTTTTTAAACTTGCCATAATCTTATCCCAATAAAGAATTACAACTGCTAAAATAGCCCCTAACTGTATAACATAAGTATACATCTCAACATAGCTAGGTGTTTCTCCCTTAAAATTTAATATGTTCTGAAATATTACTAAGTGCCCTGTAGAAGATACAGGTAAAAACTCTGTAAGTCCTTCAACTATACCTAATATAGCTGATTTTATTAATAAAATTATTGTTTCCATATCCTTCTCCTTTTATCTTTTTTTAATAATTTACTATTTTTAAAAATAGCGGTATTAATATAATTGACAATATACCTGCTACACTTATGGCAACAGATGCAAAAGCCCCTTCCTGTTCTCCCATTCTCATAGCTTTATCTGTTCCCATTCCATGAGCTGATGTACCCATACCTACACCTCTAGCTATAGGATCATCTATCTTTAACTTTTTTATTATATAAGTTGAACATGAATTACCAAATATAGCTGTTATAATAATAAATGTTGCTGTAAGGGCTGGTATTCCTCCAATCTCTTCAGCTACTGGCATACCTATTGCCGTAGTGACTGTTTTTGGAAGTAATGATGCCATTATAGCATAGTCTATCTTAAATAGCTTAGATAGGAAAAATATACTAATAAAGCCTGACAGCATGCCTAAACTGATTCCGAGTAAAATTGATCCCCAGCTTTTCTTAAGCAGTTCTAAGTTTTTATATAAGGGAACTGCAAAAACTACAGTTGCAGGTCCTACAAAAAACTCAATCAAATCCCCACCTTTTTTATATACTGACATATCTATTTTAAACAAATATAAAAATATTAGTATAAAGATGGCCCCTACTACTGATGGATCTAATATATCAGACTTGTATTTTCTATGGACTAAACTCCCAAGGTAGAATCCTACAATAGAAATTAAGATTCCAAATATAATATGTAAGATATCCATATTTAAACCTCCCTATCCCTATCATTTAGCTTCTGAGTTACTAAGGCTGTTACTATCATAGTTATATTAGTTGATATAAATATAATAATTAATAAGGGAATTATAATATCTTTTATTTCAATTATTGAATCTTTTACTGTTACAAAGACTGGTAAAA
>JASKZW010000011.1 GCA_030147425.1 Tissierellales bacterium | reverse complement strand
AAAAAAGGCCTACTTTAAAAAGTAAGCCTTTTAAAATTATTGTAAAGCTTTTTCTAGTCTATCTAAACCTTCTTTAATATTTTCTAATGAAGTTGCATAAGATAATCTTATGTAATTATCTACACCAAATCCAGCTCCAGGTATAACTGCGATTTTAGCTTCATTTAATAAGTACTCAGCTAATGTTAAAGAGTCTTTAATCTCAAAACCATTTATTGTTTTTCCGATTAATTTTTCTATATTAACCATTATATAGAATGCTCCTTGTGGTTTTAAACAAGATATATTATCTATGCTGTTTATTTTATCAACCATGTAATCTCTTCTTCTAACAAACTCTTTTTTCATAGCTTCAATTGGTTCCTTACTTCCCTTTAATCCTACTACACTCGCATATTGGGATATGGAACAAGGGTTTGAAGTTGTATGACTTTGAACATTACTCATTATCTTAGTTATTTCCTTATTAGCTCCTGTATATCCTATTCTCCATCCTGTCATAGCAAACGCCTTAGACATACCATTTATAACTATTGTGTTATTCTTTATTTCTTCTCCTAGGGAAGCTATACTTACATGTTCTCCATCATATACTAATTCTTCATAAATCTCATCTGATATAACATAAAGATCCTTTTCCACCAACCATTTAGCTAGCTCTTCTAATTCTTTCTTATTGTATATAGCTCCAGTTGGGTTACTTGGTGAGTTTAATATCATAGCCTTAGTCTTATCAGTTACAACTTTTTCTAAGTCTTCTATACTAACCTTAAAACCATTTTCTTCCTTAGCATCTACGAAAACAGGCACTCCTCCTGCTATTTTTACTAATTCAGGATAGCTAACCCAGTAAGGTCTAGTTATAATAACTTCATCTCCTGGATTTAATATAGCCATTAATGAATTGTAGATAGAATGTTTAGCACCACTTGAAATTACTATGTTTTCATTTGTATAGTCTAAGCCATTATCTTCTTTAAACTTTTTACAAATAGCTTCCTTTAACTCTGCTATTCCTGATGCAGCTGTATATCTTGTTAAACCTTCCTTTATAGCCCTAACACCTTCTTCTTGTATATGTTCTGGCGTATTAAAGTCTGGCTCACCTGCACCAAAACTTATAACATCTATACCTGATGCCTTCATTTCCTTTGCCTTAGCTGTAATTGCTAGAGTTACTGATGGTGATATCCCTAAACCTTTTTCTGATAAACTTTTACTCATCTTTAAAACCCTCCATTATAATTATTTAGTATTATATATATCTTTTAATGCATTACTAACTATTACCAAAGAATCTTCCAAGGCCTTCCTACTTTTCAAAACAAGCACATCATAATAATCTAGTCCCTTATCTGTAATATTATACCTTCTTATAGATCTTTTATTAGGCTCATCCCAAGTCCCCTTTATATGTCCATCTGCTTCTAACTTCCTAAGCATAGGATAAACCATACCCGGACTCGGCTCCCACTTATAATCTAATCTTGTCTTTATCTCTTCTATCAATTCATTTCCGTAATAGCTTTTTTCCCTCAATAAGTGTAATATGTATAATCTAACAAAAGCCGTAGTACTTATCGTCGACGGAAATTGCCTACTTCTCTTTTCTCCCAAGACTTATCATCCTCTCTGTCTTTCTATAATCAACAAAACTATAATAATTAGCTATCTTAGACCCATCCCTATCTATACTGTGAAAGTCAGATCCACCACTAATAAACTTTCCATTACTTTTAGCATAGTCCTTTAAAGCCATTGATAAATCAAAACTATTCTTAGGATGGTAAACTTCTACCCCATCCACCAAGCTTAATATCTCTCCTATAATATTCTTGTCCTTAATTAAGCCTGGGTGAGCTAGAACAGCTATACCTCCTGTCCTTCCTATCAAAGTTATAGCTTCCTCTAGGTTAATAACATCCTTGTCAATCCTATAAGGGCTACCCCTATAAAGATACTTATCAAAAGCTTCATTAACATTAGATACATAAGCTTCATCTACAAGAGCCTTAGCTATATGTGGCAAACCTAAGCTTAATTTACTTTTTTTAATCTCTTCTATATCTAGATTTAAAGAATAGCCATCAGATTCAAAAGCTTCTACAATCCTTATAAATCTCTTTACTCTCATATCCCTAGCTTCCTTACAATAATCCCCTATAAGTGAGCTATTATAATCTATGTCTAAACCTAGGATATGAACCTCCTCTTCCTTGTATCTAGAACTGATTTCAATAGCTGGCAATATATTAAAATATTCAGTAAACTTATCTTCCTTCTCCTCTATATACTTATAAGCATCTACATTATCATGATCTGCTATAGCTATACCATCTAGGTCAGAAGATCGAAACAAACTAACAAGTTCCTCTACAGATAAATCTCCATCAGAAAAACAACTATGTACATGTAAATCAAATTTAATTTTAAACACCACCTATTAACATGATAACATATTTTCTATCTTTTTATCATATATTTCCAGAAAAAAAAGACCCAATATTGGGTCTTTTATAATCTCTTATCTTGGTTCTACAATGAATTTAATAGCAGTTCTCTCTTCTCCATCAATCTCTACATCTGTGAAAGCTGGAATACATATTAGATCCATTCCACTTGGTGCAACAAAACCTCTTGCAATAGCTATAGCCTTAACAGCTTGATTGATAGCTCCTGCACCTATAGCCTGTAATTCTGCCTTGTTTTCTTCCTCTAAACATACTGCCAATGCTCCTGCAACTGAATTCGGAGTTGAGTCTGCTGATACTTTTAGTATATCCATTATTATTATCCCCCTTGTCTTCAATTAATAATATTATATACTTACCTTAATTGATAACAACCTACCTAGGTTCTACAATGAACCTAATAGCAGTTCTTTCCTCTCCATCAATTTCCACATCTGTAAAAGCTGGAATGCAAATTAAATCCATTCCGCTTGGCGCAACAAAACCTCTTGCAATAGCTATAGCCTTAACAGCTTGATTAATAGCTCCTGCACCTATAGCTTGCAATTCTGCTTTCTTTTCTTCTTCTAAACATACTGCCAATGCTCCTGCAACTGAATTTGGCGTTGAACCTGATGATACTTTTAGTATATCCATTATTATTATCCCCCTTGTTCTATAAATATTATATAATAAATTTTATTATATACACTGTACTTGAAAGTAATATAAATAAAACTGTATTATTTAGCATACTCTGTTGCTCTAGTTTCTCTTATTACATTCACTTTTATTTGACCTGGGTAATCTAATTCAGATTCAATTCTTTTTGCTATCTCTCTTGCTGTATATAATATATCAGAATCTGACGTATCTTCTGGCTTTACCATAATTCTTAATTCCCTACCAGCTTGTACTGCATAGGAATCTTCTATACCATCATAGGAATTAGCTATTTCTTCAAGCTTTTCAAGACGCTTAATATATGTTTCTAAAGTTTCACGTCTAGCACCTGGTCTTGCAGCTGAAATAGCGTCTGCAGCTTGAACCAAAACTGCTTCAACTGTTTCTGGCTCTATGTCACCATGGTGGGCACCTATAGCATGTATAACTTCACTAGATTCTTTATATCTTCTAGCTACATCTACACCTATATCAACATGTGGCCCTTCAATCTCATGGTCTAAAGCCTTACCAATATCATGTAAAAGACCTGCTCTCTTAGCTATGTCAACATCAGCTCCTAGCTCTGCAGCCATAGCTCCTGCTATATGAGCAACCTCTATAGAATGATTTAGTACATTCTGACCATAACTAGTTCTATATTTTAATCTTCCTAAACATTTTATAATCTCTGGGTGAACTCCATGTATTCCAGTTTCGAATACAGCCTGTTCTCCCTCTTCTTTAATAGAGTCTTCTACTTCTTTTTGTGCCTTTCCTACCATTTCTTCAATTCTAGCTGGATGGATTCTTCCATCAATAATTAACTTTTCTAAGGCTATTCTGGCAACTTCCCTTCTTACCGGGTCAAAGCCTGATAAAACTACAGCCTCTGGAGTATCGTCGATAATTAAATCAATTCCTGTTAATGTTTCTAAAGTTCTAATATTTCTACCTTCCCTACCTATGATTCTTCCTTTCATTTCATCATTTGGTAGAGAAACAACAGTAACAGTAGTCTCAGCTACATGATCCGCTGCATATTTTTGTATAGCATAAGATATTATCTTTCTTGCTTCCTTTTCGGCATTTTCCTTTGCTTCTGCCTCCATGCTTCGAATCATTTCAGCCATATCTCCAGATACTTCTTTTCTCACCTTAGTTAATAATGTTTCTTTAGCTTCCTCAGTTGTAAGTTGAGCTATATCTTCAAGCTTTTCTAACTGCTTTTCATATAAGCTCTCAACTTCCTCTTCTCTTAATTTAAGCTTCTCATTCTTTTTTGTCCAGGACTCTTCCTTCCTGTCCAAAGTAAAACTTCTCTTATCAAGAATTTCTTCTTTCTTTAATAATCTTCTTTCTAATGATTGAATTTCTGAACGACGTTCTCTGTTTTCTTTTTCATTTTCAACTCTAATCTGGTGGGCTTCTTCTTTAGCTTCTAAAAGTTTTTCCTTTTTTACTGTTTCAGCTTCCTTATTAGCATCATCTAATAATTTTTCTGCAATAGATTCTGCATTATTTATTTTACCCTCAGCTATGGTTTTTCTTATATAAAACCCTATAGCTATACCAGCAGTTGCTCCTAAAATTAATTGAAAAATATAATGCACCTCCTGTATCATTTAATTGTCTTATTTTTTTAGAGCTTGGCATTATATTTAACTAAATAAACTTGCAACTACACTCTAATTTTATAACTTTTATTAAATATTGTCAAGAAATTAAGTCTTAACTTTCTGACTTTTCAACGATACTGACACTTTCTTCCTTATAAACCTTATATGTATTCATAGATAAGGCTGCTAAATGAGGATTATGTGTCACCATTATAATCTGCCTATTAAACATATCTGATGCCTTTAATAAAAAATTTGACAAATTAAAGATATATTCATCAGAAACATGCTTGGCTGGCTCATCTAAAATCAAAGGTCCAGAAATCCTTGGTTTATATAGCTCTAAAAAAGATATTCTAAGAGCTATAGATATAATATCCACTATTCCTCCACCTCTAGAATCTGTAGGTATGGTCTTAGTTTCTACCCCCTCTACATCATCCACTAGGTAAAACTCAGCATTAGTTCTTTTATAAAGTTCATGTAATTCTATAGAGAACCTACTGTCATTATCAAATATATATTGAATACAGTTAGTCACTAACTCCTCTATTTGAAGCTTAGCCTGCTCCCTGGCAAAATCAGAAGTTTTCTGTAATAGAAGTTTTACAGCTTCTAAAACCTCTACTCTATTTATAATATCCTTATTTTTCTCTTCTAAACCCTCTAATTGTTCTTCTAACTTATTTTTAATACTTTCCTTTCTTATAAGCTCCCTTTCAAAAGTCTCCAAGTTTTCATTTAGCAAATTTAAATCCATAGAATCCCTCACTATTGTTCCTTTCTAGGCAAAAGTTCATTAGCCTTATTGAAAAGATCCTCTATCTCACTTTCTAACTTGGAAATTTCATCCTCTAAGTTCTCTGGCTCTATATTCAACTCATCCAACTCTGAAATAATTTCCTTTTTTTGATTATTTAACTGTTCCAATCTTGCCTCAGCCTTATACTTTAAAGATTTAGCCTCATCTAAGTCATTCTTTAAAATTTCAAGTCTATTCTTATAGTTATTCATCTTCCTACCTCCTATTTATAAGTTTTAATAATTTCCTCTAATTTTTCATCAGTTATTTCACTTAAACAATAAGGACACTGCTTTTCTTCCTTTAAGCAATCGGCATATTCCTTAGTTTGCCTATCTATTTTCTCTACTATAGATTTATAACTAGCTTCAGAAGCTTCTATTTCTTTATTAATTTTAATCAGATTAAGCCTTAAATTTTTAAGACTTAATAACCTGTCTATATCTTTCACTAAGTTAACATAACCCTTATCCACCCTATCTAGGTCTTGAAACCTATCTAAATAGTCAACTCCTATGTTAATTCTTTCTTCAGTATCTTTAAGTCGTCTATAATTTTCCTCTAAGAGCCTATAAGAATTTATTTTAGAATCTATTTTATTTAATAAACTTCCTATATTATCTACTTCTCCTAAAGATTCTAAAA